>MTKS01000213.1 GCA_004028495.1 Candidatus Electrothrix marina | reverse complement strand
GTGCCGGCATACTTCATCACGCTGACTTTGTCTGAAGCAGCTTTATCCATATACGCCACATACGGGACATCAGCACTGTCAAAGGCAAGGCTGGGATAAAATCCTGTCGCCGGAGTGAATCCCGCCGCACCGACTTGCACCCAGGATGTGCCGACATACTTCATCACGCTGACTTTGTATAAATCAGCTCCATCACTATAAGCCACATACGGGACATCAGCACTGTCAAAGGCAAGGCTGGGATAAGATCCTCTCGCCGGAGTGAATCCTGCCGCACCGACCTGCACCCAGGATGTGCCGGCATACTTCATCACGCTGACTTTGTCTGAAGCAGCTCCATCCATATAAGCCAGATACGGGACATCAGTGCTGTCAAAGGCAAGGCTGCTCAGGCCCGCTTGCCCCGGAGTAAATCCCGCCGCACCGACCTGTTCCCAGTCAGCATGAGCCTGCCCATTAACCAAACACAATATTACCGCTAAAAAAAAAACGGATAGTAACCGAATCTTCATGTTCCCCTCCGAACCCTCTTGCTGTGATGATTTCCCGTGTACCTAAACGGCACTGGTTCCGCTTAGTTTAGTTCTTACCCCCTTTTAACCTCAAAACATCTTCAAGGGTCAGGCCTCCTTCAATGACACCTGACGTTACTGCCGGAACTTCTTTAGTTGTGTAATGGACGCGAACAAAATTGTGAATGATCCATATCACATTCAACCGCTCCTGAAGTTTTTCAACTTTTTTAGCGTAAGTATTAGTTTTCCTGCGGAAAGCCGAGCACATCCTTCGTAAAGCGGCATTGAATCCTTCCGCATGATTCGTATGGATGTCGGAATTCTCGATATTTTTCGTTGTATCAGGGTGTTCTGATTTTGGAGCCTGATACTTTTCCCGCTTGCTACCGGGCTTTTTTTTCTCAATACCTTCGCTAAAATATATTTTGACCATATTTTGCCAGAAGAGTCATTTTGGTGATAACCAAAAATCAAGCAGTTACAAGACGGGGTATTATGCACTTTAACCCGTTTTTCTCATTTGGCGAAGGTATTGCCCTATTCAACCTTACAGATGAAGTTCTTGAGGCGTCGCAAAAACGTGCAAAAAATCAGCTTGTTCTGATAAGCCGTCAGAGAATCACCAAGGTGATCCCTCGATTTCCCTTGTTAAGGTCACGGTGTTGACGAAGAAAGGGGAAACGACGCACAAGGTTACGCCCGGAACCGTTACCGGTGCTGAAGTTTTCCCCGGCTAACACATCGTTAATCTCGCCGCGATACTTAAGGAATTGTAATTTATCCCGAATTTCCTCCCTGATCACGCCGCCGCGACCAGAGGAGCCGTAACCGTGGATCAGCGTGAGCACACGGCATTTTTCTTTCCCGGCCTGCTCCAGCTCTCGCTCAAGTCTGCCCAGGGCCTGCTCGACTGTGGGCATGCCCCGTTTCAGCTTGACCGCCCGGTGCGGTATGCCCTGTACGGGACCGGAGAAATTCAGCTCGGACTCGCAAAAAGGGCAGCGGCTGATGCCCGATTCCACCTCGTTACCGCAGACTTCACAGAAAAACTGCATGTCCCTCTACCGCCTGCGTACTTCGATCATATCCGGCATCTGCTGTAAATGAGTCAGTAATTTTTGCAGATGGTCTCTGTCGGTAATTTCCAGAACAACTCGAAACTCGGCAATATTTTCCGAGGTCGTCCGGGAGCTGAACTCAACTACATCGGCATCATCACCGGAGATCAGCGAGCTGATATCAGCCAGCAGGTTCTTCCTGTCTTCGGCCCGCAAAAACAGCTCTGTTCGATGTCTGCCCTGTATCTCCCCGGACCAGTTGACCTCAACCCAGCGAACCGGGTCCGTGGCCAGCAGGCTGGGACAGTCGGCCTTATGCACGGAGATTCCCACCCCGGTGGTGATGAAGCCGATAACCTCGTCGCCCGGCACCGGCTTGCAGCATTGGCTGATTTTGATCAGCATATCATCGACGCCGTCAATCCGGACCGCACCCCTGGCAGTCGGCGCAGGCTTCTGCGGCCCGGTTTCAACGAGTTGTTCCAGCAGCTCTTCTTCCTGGCTCTGCTCTTCCTGCTGTTGTTGGATCTCCTTGGGGATCAGGGCACGCTCAAGATGGCGGGCAGTAATTGCTCCGGTTCCCATTTTGGCCAGCAGATCATCCGGAGAGTTGCAGCGCAGTTCTTCCAATAAGAAACGAAGATGGCCGCTCTTGATCAATTTTTTCAGGCTGGTATCAAGCTGCTTCAGCTCCCGTTCACAGATCTCCCGCCCTTTCTGCAATGTTTTTTCTTTTTCCTCCCTTCGCAGCCATTGCCGGATTTTCGCTCTGGCCCGACTGGTCTTGACCAATTGCAGCCAAGCCTGCTTGGGATGCTGATTTTTTGAGGTGATGATCTCAACAATATCGCCGTTTTGCAGCTCGTATTTCAGCTGGACCAGACGACCGTTGACCCTGGCGCCGGTACATCGGTCACCCACAGCGGTATGGATGGCATAGGCAAAATCAATAGGGGTGGAGCCTCTGGGCATCTCCCGTACCTCGCCTGTCGGGGTCAGGGCATAGACATCCGGGTCAAAAAGCTCTCCGCGCACGGAATCAAGAAATTCACCCGGATCTTCAACCTCTTGGAGATTTTGGACCAGTTTCTTGAGTTCCTTGAAGAGGCGGGCGTCCCGGGAGTTTATCTTCTGCCCTTCCTTATAGGCCCAATGGGCGGCAACACCTTCCTGCGCCACCCGATCCATTTCTTCCGTGCGGATCTGGATCTCGATGAAATGGCCGCCCGGACCGGCCACCGTGGTGTGCAGCGACTGGTAGTTATTGGATTTAGGCGCGGAAATAAAATCCTTGATCCGTCCCGGAACCGGTGTCCAACTGCCGTGAATGGTGCCTAGGGCCTCGTAGCACTCTTTGACCGTGTTGACGATAATACGAAAGGCCACCTTGTCGTACACCTGCTCAATCGGGATATTCTGGACAATCAGCTTTTTATAAATGGAATATAAATGCTTAGGGCGTCCTATGACCCGAACCGGAATGACCTCGTTCTTTTTTAATTTTTTGCGGAGAATACCGATGACCTCATCCACATATTTTTCCCGTTCTCCCAAGGTGCTGACCAGGTGGCCCATCAACTCCTTATATTCCGCCGGAAAAAGGTACTGAAACGAGAGATCCTCAAGCTCACGTTTTAACCAGTCTATACCGAGACGGCTGGCCAGCGGCGCATAGAGGTCCATGGTTTCCCGAGACAGCTGTCGCTGTTTTTCTTCGCTTTCCTGATGCAGGAGGAGCATATCATGCAGACGATCGGCAAGCTTGACCAGCAGCACCCGGATATCAGATCCCATAGCCAGGAACAGTTTGCGGATGTTTTCCGCCTGATAGGCCATCTTCGAGTCATAGCGGACATTGGTTATTTTGGTGGTTCCGTTGACGATATTGGCGACATCAGAGCCGAATTTTCCTTCCACTTCCTCCAGTGTCGCAACATCTTCCTTCAGGACACCGTGGAGCAGGCTTGCTATGATCGTATCCGGATCCAGATGCATGGAGGCCAGTGTATTGGCCACGGCCAGCAAATGGCTGATATACGATCCTCCCGAGGAGTGGAGAAGTACCTTGTGCCGTTTAACGGCAAAGGCATAGGCATCCTCAAGATTACCCAGATCATCCTCGGAAAGATATTCGCCTGCTGTTTTTTTCAGTTCGTCAAAATTAACCATTTTTATCAGAAAACGGGAAAACGTTTATCCGCAGCTCGTTATTTAAGGGCGTTCAGCTCATCCCGGATTAAGGCGGTTATCGTTGATGCGGCCCGCTCATAGGCAAGCAGGGTGGTTGCGCCGTCGCG
>MTKS01000212.1 GCA_004028495.1 Candidatus Electrothrix marina | reverse complement strand
CCTGCTGGCCGCATACATGGCGATCTATATCACCCTGTTCTGCCTGCTGCTCAATCATCTGCTTATCAGGTCAAGATCAAGGGGACAGGCCGCAGCCCTGCTCCTGCTCACCGCTCCTGTTGTCTGGACAGGCCTTGATTTTCTTCGCGGCTGGCTCTTCACCGGTTTGCCCTGGATGGACCTGGGATACGCCTTGTACCGGCAACCGTTATTGATCCAGGCTGCGGATCTGGGAGGCCATCACCTGATCACCTTCTCTGTCGTGCTGATCAACGCGTTACTCTTCTGGTTGCTGGACAGGATATTTATTTCCCGTTCATCCTCCTCTGACGACTCTGATTACCATTTCGGTCACCCGATGACGGTTTTTCTCCTGCTCTCCTGTCTGGGCGGATATTCGGTCGTACGTTATCAGCAAATCTCCTCTGAAACAGCAACGGCAGATACCGCCTTGGTCAGTGCGGTTCAAGGCAATATTGAACAAAGTAAGAAATGGTCGCCGACGCAGAAAGAAAAAACCGTGGAACGCTACCTTTCGCTCTCAGCTCAAGCCCTCGAAGGAGAGGAAAAACCGGAATTTATGGTCTGGCCGGAAACAGCCCTCCCCTTTTATCCGGCCCGTGAACCGCTGATGAACAGGGTTCGTACCTTTGTTCGAAAAAATGAAATTCACTTATTGACCGGATCCCCCTATTTCACAGTCAGCCCCGAGAATAAAAAACCGGTAACCTATTCCAACAGTGCCCTCCTCCTGAATCAGGAGGGCAGATTATCGGCTCGATATAATAAACAGCACCTTGTTCCCTTCGGGGAATATGTCCCTCTGCGCACCTATCTTTGGTTTATAAAGCCGCTGGTTGAACTGATAGGCGATTTCACACCCGGTGATTCCTTCGAGCCCCTGGATGCCGATACAATTCAGGCCGGGGTTCTGATCTGTTTTGAGTCGATATTCCCGGATATTGCTCGCCGGGAAACTGTTAAGGGAGCCAATCTTCTGGTCAATCTCACAAATGACGCATGGTACGGCGAATCAAGTGCTCCGCACCACTCCTGGGCCATGACAGTGTTTCGGGCTGTGGAGAACAGACGCAGTCTGGTGCGCTCTGCAAATACCGGCATCAGCGGTTTTATAAACCCTACAGGAGAAATCCAAAAAGAATCCCCTTTATTCAAGGCGCAAGCCATTAATGCGAGGACTCCGCTGCTCACCGTCCATACCGTTTTTATGCACGGCGGTTATCGTTTCGGAGTACTATGCCTGGCCCTGATTCCTTTTTTGTTGTATCTGTCAGTGCTCAAACAACAGAAAACAATAACAACAGAGCGGAGCAGATGAGTTAATGAGGATCATAAAAAAAATACAGGGGGGCGGACCGGGATGACAAAAAAAAGAAATTATATCGGCGTCAGTCAGGATGAAAACGGAAGCTGGAAATTCACTGTGCGCAAGGCCAACGGCAAAATGAAGATCGGTACGGGATACAGCACAGCCAAGGTGGCCGCTCTCATGCGGGACGAGTATATTCTCAAACATGGCCTGGACGAAAAAAGTAATTTCCCGGTCAAGCGAATGGCGAAAATGCGCAACGATGCCTATGAACAGATGTTCGGTTCCTTAAAATAAGGCTTGACTGCACACCTCCGCTTGCCGTAAGAATATTTTTTTGTCATATACAGAGGAAAATTCTCCTCCTCAGCATATGTGTGACGACCAAAACAACGTACAAAAATGGCGTGAACAGGGGAAAGCCCCGTGTTTCACAACTTCGCAAAAAAAGAAAGGAAGAATAAGGAAACCGAGAATGGCTGAACTGAACGAAACTGCGGAAGCAAAACAGAAACTCCGGGAACTGAAAGAGAAAATGCTCACCCTGAAGGAGCATCTTTGACTTAGACGGCAAAAAACTTGACATTGAACGGTTGGAATCAGAGTCTCTGGAACCCAACTTCTGGAACGATCAGACCAACGCCAAAAAAGTCCAAAAACAATTGGGCCAGTTGCAGGATCTGGTCAAGAATTGGGAGCAGAACTTCCAGGATCTGGAAGAGGCGGATATGCTTCTTGACATGGCTGTTGAAGAGCAGGATCTGGAGACCCAGAAAGAGGTTGAGGCATCACTGACCCAACTCCGCATGCGGGTCGACTTGGTTGAATTGGAATGCATGTTCGACGGTGAGCATGATGACAGCAACGCTCTGCTCACTATCCACGCCGGAGCAGGCGGAACCGAGGCTCAGGACTGGGTGGGTATTCTCCTGCGTATGTATCTGCGCTGGGCGGAAACCCATGATTTCCCCACCGACATCCTTGATTATCTGGCCGGTGACGAGGCCGGAACCAAGTCGGTAACCGTTCGCATCAAAGGAAAAAATGCCTACGGCTATACCCGGCCCGAGGTCGGCATCCACCGCTTGGTACGTATATCGCCCTTTGATTCTTCCGGGCGGCGTCATACCTCCTTTGCCTCGGTTATGGTGCTGCCGGAACTGGATGATACTATTGAGATAAATATTGACGAAAAAGATCTGCGGATAGACACTTATCGGGCCAGCGGCGCCGGGGGCCAGCATGTCAATAAAACCGACTCGGCCATCCGGATAACTCATCTTCCCACAAATATTGTTGTGCAATGCCAGAACGAACGTTCACAGCACCGCAACAAGGACATGGCTATGAAGATGCTTATGGCCCGGCTCTATGAGAAACAGCAGGAAGACCAAGCCAAGGCCAAGGAAAGCCTGCACGGCGACAAGAAAGAAATCGCCTGGGGCAGCCAGATCCGTTCCTATGTCCTTCAGCCGTACCGTTTAATCAAGGATCATCGGACGGATCTGGAAGAAGGCAATGTGGATGCGGTTCTGGACGGGCGTTTGGATCCGTTCATCAAGGCCTTTCTGCTGTGGCAACCGAGCTGAACTGTGCCAAATGCGGTGCCTGTGCTGTAGTCTGCCCGGTTTTCCGGATCGACGAACGGGAGGTGCTGACTGCCCGAGGCAAGATGCACCTCCTGACCACCACGCTGGCCGAGCAGCCGTCGGCTACCTTTGAGGATCTTTTTTCCCGCTGTCTGCTCTGCGGTGCCTGTGAACAGGTATGTCCCCGTCACCTGCCTATCACAGACATTATTTCTGAGGCCCGCAGTACCTTCTCGTCTTTTTACGGGCCGAACGGGCTGAAAAAAGCTGCTGCCTGCACCGCCCTGAGTCATCCGGGGCTGCTGGCAGGACTGGTCAAGGCCGGAATCAGCCTGCAACGCTTCCAGTCCCTGCCTCTTCACTCGGGCCTGCGCTTTAAGCTCGGCCTGTTGGAAGAAAAATCCCTATCTGCGGCCCCCCAAGAAAGTAACGCGCCTCCCCCTCAAGAAGAACAGTTAACCGCTTCCCTCAGCTATTTTAGCGGATGCGTTGCCCGTCATATCCAACCTTCCATCGCTGAAGCAACTCAAACCCTGCTGAGCAAAAGTAATTTGCCGCCCGCTCAGATTCCGGCTGATCAATGTTGTTGCGGCCTCGCTGCCTGGAGTGCAGGCAAAAGGGAGCAGGCCCGTGAGCTTGCCCGAAAGAATATCCTGGCTTTTTCTGCTCCTTCACTTACTGATGCGCCGATCATTACCTCCTGCGCCTCCTGTTCCTCCCACCTGCTCGCCTACCCCACCCTGTTTAGCGAGCATGATCCCTGGCATGGCAAGGCCGTAGCCTTCGCTGACCGGGTCCGGGAATTCACCTCGTTTTTCGATAACAAACTGCCTGCCTCCCCGTGTATCGACACTCCCGAAAATCCCAAACATCCCAAGCAACGGATCTTCTACCATGATCCTTGCCATCTCCGTTTCAAAGACAAGGGAATGAGTACACCGCGTTCTCTCCTGCAAAAAACAGGTGTGCATATTCTGGAACC
>MTKS01000211.1 GCA_004028495.1 Candidatus Electrothrix marina | reverse complement strand
TGAATCCCAGAGGGCGGGCAAAAGAAAACCGGGTAGCGCTTGAACACGCACCCGGTGAGGTGATCATACAAAATAAAGGTCATGAGCATGAGCTGGCAGCTCGTTTCTTTACGATTTTTTTAACTCTTCCAGCTTCTCCTTCAATCCCTCCATATACATCGAGTTTGTCTGATAAAGATAATTATTTGTGTCTTTATAAGCATCACATGCAGATTCAGCATAATAGATCTTATTCTTTAATTCCTCGACACGATCTTGTTTTGTTTTGCTTATATTTTTCATAATATCCTCCTGTTTTTGTAGAATTGAAAGCAGGCAACCCGGCTATCTCTCTTCTGGAGACCCGTGGCTTTCCGACACCGCCTCACGACGGCTGTGGCTTTTTCAACTTTCTGGTCTGCAAACTCCAGAAAGCGTATTATCTAAAAGAACTTTTTATAGAAATGATATAGGTTGCTATTAAGTAGCCTATGGTTAATTGTATTGGTACAGAGTGAAGATGTCAATTTTTTTCAGTAAGTATGTGTTGTGGTGTCACCAATACTCTCCTCTGAACACAGAAGAAATCTCGGAGACCGGTAAAAAAGAGAGAGATTTGATCTGTCGAAATTCTGGTTTTTTTAACACAGGACAAGGGTAATGGGGGGCAGTAGGAGAGCTAAAGAATCTCAGCAGAGAGCTGCACCGTATCTGTTGACAGCGTAGCCTTTAATTCCGGCAGGATGATTTCCAGATCCACCTCAGAGCCGCAGGTGGTGATATCAATAACCAGTTTTTTAAATTCCGGCTAGGTATGCAGAGTCAGGCTGGATTGTTGCAGAGGACATAGATCATGGTGATGCCGATAGGGGCATAATAATGCCAATGCACATCAACCACATCAGAGAAGATGATACTGTCCGCATAGAGCTGACCCTCGGCAAAGGCTGTGATCCGTTCGTTGGTAATCAGGGTCGAGATCAGCAGGGCTAAGGCGGCATAGCGTCTCGGGAAGCGGAGCAGGGAAGAGAAAACAGCGACATTAAAGAGAGCCACTCCGGCATTGAAAAAGTCGATAACAAAGCTTGCCCGAAAGAGGCCGAGAAAGGGCAAGGGAAATAGGGGAAAGGCAACAGAGCCGATCAGCGCACCAAGGTAATCCAGGGAAAGAACATCAGCGATGGAACGGCGAATATCGCCGGTCTCGCTCAGAACTCGGGTCAGCAGGGGGATATCTCCATGCCCACCAAGGTACCGATGATGATAATCAGCCCGTACATGGTGGGCTGATAGAATCCTGACCAAGGGAACACCAGAAAGAGGATAACCGTGGAGAGACCGCCAACCAAGGCCACCATCAGTACGGAGACTTGCAGAACTGCTGCCCGTGACTTGGTCAGCCGGAATTGATCAGAAGGCATGTGAGATGATTATTTGCCGCTGCGATAGCTACGGGAACCGCCTGATGAGCGGACGCTTTTTGCGAAAGTGCTTGTTGAGGAGGTCTTCCTGCGGTTTTTTTTGAAATCGATATCAAGACCGTCATCGCCGTCTGCCTCGCCTTCGAAGTTCTCACTATATTGTTCGTTATCATATTGAGCTCCTGCTTGACTGGCATAGTAAGAGGGCAGGATAAACGGAATCACCAATATCCCGATAAACAGCAGAATCACTAATCTCCAAAAAACTTTTCCCAGCATACTTTACCCCGTCACTTGAGTTCTCTCCCGGCAGTCTACTCCTTATGCCGATTTAATATGATGCGTATTTTTTAATTAAGATACGGCATGCTTCAAATCCCAGTTGACACTTTCTGAATGAGTTGAGTCTCATCCTAAGCCGCATTTTTTTGATAATAGATGCAATATAAAGAGCTTACATCGTCACCGCTCTTGCCTTGGGCCAATAGATTGACACTTTTTCTTGCGAAAAGTGTCAACTACTTTTAGGGCCATATGAAGCATGCCTAAGATACTATCCTGCTTTTTTCTTGATTTTAATAACTATTGCTAAGTCGTTGTCTTGACGGTAAAATTTTGTCACTTGGTGACGTTTTTTGGTTTTTGCAACATGCTGAGTGCTCTGTAACTCTCCCTTTCTGCTCTTAACATGAGTCAACGGTCTTTTTTGTATTCGGCTGGTTTTGTATAATATTTTGTATTTTTTCTGGTTTGAAACAGGAAATTTTACAAAACGGTCTGTTTCTTGCCGAGTTATGTCTGTCAGCTCTTTCCTGGTGATGAAGAAGTCGGATCGTTAGTGGACGGGAGACGGCGGCGAGGGGCACTCTTCGCGGTTGTGGCCAAGGGAAAAAATAAAAGGAGGATAGTGCTGTGAGAAAACGTTTATGGTTGTACTTGGTTGTTGCTGAAATATGTTTTTGTTTTAGCGGGGTTGCACGGGCGGATATTGACCCGGCTACTGTGCAAAAATTGTTTAGTGAAGATGCGGGTGCGACCTGGTTATTCGGTTATTCGGTCGCCGTTTCAGGCAATACGGCTGTTGTTGGTTCTCCTGATTTTTCTAATGGGGGGGCGGCATATGTTTTTACTCGTTCTTGTCCTGAGAGTACTGATTGGACGGTGCAGCAAAAACTCAATCCTCCTGATCTTGGATTTAATCTTAATAATTCTGGATTGGATGATTTTGGCCTCAGTGTTGCCATTGATAAAGATACTATTTTGATAGGATCACGCAGTTGGGACTCATCTCTCAATCCCGGCGGTATTACTGTGACTTACGTTTTTACTCGTTCGGAAGGGGTTTGGGGATTTCAGCAGGAACTTTCAATTTACCCCACTGTTATTGATGGGAAATGGCATGGGGTAAAAAATGTTGCCGTGCATGGTGACATTGCGGTAGTTGTGGTGGGAGGGTTACGGGCAGTTCTTGATTATGATTATGGAATAGCTTATGTTTTTGTTCGTTCTGCTGGTGTTTGGAGGTTGCAGCAAGAGATTGCTGTTGCCGGATCTGAAGAGTCTTTTGGCAGTTCTGTATCCATAGACGGAGAGACTATTGTATTTGGGGCCATGCTGGATGATGATAACGGAGAAAAATCCGGGGCGGCTTACGTCTATACTCGTACAGGTGAAATATGGAGTCAGCAGCAAAAAATTCTTTGCCCTGATGCTGGCGGAGGGAATTTATTTGGTTCTTCAGTGTCTTTGTCTGCTGATACCTTGTTGATTGGTGCATCAAGCTATAATGAGAATAGCAGTGGAACAGCCTACATTTTTACCCGTTTTGATAATGAGTGGAGTCTACAGCAGAGCATTGCGTACCCGCAACTATCTGACCCAACCTATTATGGTCTTTTTGGTGAAGGTGAAGTAGTGTCTCTGGACAAAGATACTGCTGTTATTGGTGGAGGAAGCTCTGCTTATGTTTTCACCCGTTCTGGTGATGTCTGGACCCAGAAGGAGCAGTTGGTACCTGATTATGGAGAACAAGGTAATTTTGGCTTTTCAGTATCTGTAGATGGCGGAAATATTGTGATAGGTTCTGAGGGATCTGTTTATTTTTATGGACAGGGTAATCAGTGCGATTCTGACGGGGACAGCATCACTGATGATCAGGACAACTGCCCGCTGGAAGTAAATCCTGACCAGATTGATACAGATGGAGATAATATCGGCGATGCCTGTGACCCACGTCCTGAGGAGCAGGACAGTGATACAGACGCGGATGAAGTCTACGATTATATAGACAACTGCTCCTCAATCTCCAACCAGGATCAAAAAGATACGGATAAAGACGGACTTGGTGATGTTTGTGACAGCGATATAGATAGCGATGGCGTTGATAATGAGCAGGATAATTGTCCGTTATCAGCTAATCCTAATCAGAGAGATCGGGATGATGACGGGATAGGTAATGTCTGCGATTCTGATGTGGTGTGCAGTTTTAATCCTACAGAAGCGCA
>MTKS01000210.1 GCA_004028495.1 Candidatus Electrothrix marina | reverse complement strand
TCGGCTATAGTAGCAAACCTGTTTGCGGTCTGCTGAATTTCGTTGTGAAGTGTGCAGGCCTTTTTTGTTGTGTTATCAGATAGCGATAAGGAGTTGACCGTGGCCAGTGTCGTGGTGGTTGGAACCCAATGGGGTGACGAAGGAAAAGGGAAAATTGTTGATCTGCTGACCAATCATGCGGATTATATTGTTCGGTTCCAGGGCGGTAATAATGCCGGGCATACCTTAGTTGTTGAAGGGAAAAAATACGTTTTTCATATTATTCCGTCCGGCATCCTGTATGAGGATAAAATGTGCATGATCGGCAACGGGGTGATTGTTGATCCCGGTGTTCTCCTTTCCGAGATGGATGAACTGAGCGGCAAGGGGCTGCCGGTAACACCGGATCGCCTGATGATCAGTGAAAATGCCCATCTTATCATGCCCTACCACCAGATGCTTGATCAGGCCCGCGAGGCTGCTCTGTCCAAGGGGGAAAAAATAGGAACTACCGGGCGCGGCATCGGCCCCTGCTATATGGATAAGGTCGGGCGCGTGGGCATGAAGGCCGGCGACCTGCTTGACGGACAGCAGTTTCTGGAGAAGCTGCGCAGTAATGTGGAAGAAAAGAATTTTTTCCTGACCAAACAGTATAATGCCGAACCTGCCTCTTTTGACAGGATTCAAGAGCAGTTCGAGGCCTTTGCCGAGAGATTGACACCGTTTATCGGCAATGTCTCTATGGTACTGGATAAGGCCAGAAAGGCCGGAGAAAATATTCTGTTCGAAGGTGCCCAGGGAACCCAGCTTGATATTGATCACGGGACCTATCCCTTTGTTACTTCTTCCAATACCGTTGCCGGTAATGCCTGTATCGGCTCCGGTTTCGGACCTGCCCATATTGATGAAGTGATCGGTATCCTCAAGGCCTACACCACCCGGGTAGGCGAAGGCCCGTTCCCTTCCGAGCTGCCCGAGGGTGATGTTGTCGGTGATCAGTTGCAGGAAAAAGGCGGGGAATTCGGCGCAACCACAGGGCGTCGTCGCCGTTGCGGTTGGCTGGACATGGTCGTGGCCAATGATGCTGTGCGTTTGAACGGTCTCACCGGCTTGGCGATCACCAAGCTGGATGTCCTTTCGGGGCAGCCTGTTTTGAAGGTCGGGACGCACTATGAGGTCGAAGGTCAACGCTATGACTGCATGCCCGGCAATATACGAAAAACAGCCTTGGCACAGCCGGTTTACGATGAAATGGCGGGCTGGGATGAAGATATCACGGCTGTCCGCGATTTTGATGATCTGCCGCAGCAGGCCAGGGATTATGTCAAGCGGATTGAAGATATGTCCGGTGTTGCCCCGGTGATTGTTTCGGTCGGACCGGATCGGGCGGAAACCCTGTTGTTGCGTAACCCGTTTGAGAAATAATTGATAAGGGATTCGGGATTCAATACGAATTACCCCGTATGCCGGATGCCGCAGGGGCAAATCTTTGTGTTCAACCCTGAACGTGTCCCGTGATTTCTTCGCAGTTTTAGATTTTTTCTGATTATATTTGAGAGGAGAGAGTGCCTGGCGGATCATGTTCGTCAGGTTCTTTCTGTTCAGGAGAATGGAGTATGGCTCGTATTACCGTGGAAGACTGTCTTGCCCAGGTTGGTGATGACAACCGTTTTGCCTTGGTGCATCTTGCTGTTGAGCGGATTCGGCAGCATCGCAAAGGAGAGCCGTTTCTTGTCGAGGGTAAAAACAAGGAAGTGGTTATGACGCTGCGTGAGATTGCCAGCGGAGATGTGACTTTTGATAATATTAAGGACCTTCCTGCCCGGCGTCGTGCCGAAGAAGCAGCGGAACGGGCCGGAAAGGCTGAAAAGAAAAGTGAAACCGAGCAGGAATAATTTTGGACATTAGAGCCGGCTATGAGCAGAGATTATTATGAAATCCTGAATGTCTCTCGGGATGCTGACGGAGATGTCATAAAAAAAGCGTATCGCAAGCTTGCGATGAAGTATCATCCTGATCGTAATCCGGATGATAAAGCGGCGGAAGATCGCTTCAAAGACGCTGCTGAAGCATACGAAGTGCTCAGCGATGCGCAGAAACGGCAGGTTTACGATACCTACGGTCATGACGGGCTGAAGAATACCGGTTATTCCGGGCCGGGCAATGCCAGTGATATCTTTTCACATATCAACGAGATGTTCGGTGATATGTTCGGATTCGGGGGAGGCCGGGGGCGGCAGCGGGATCCCAACGGACCTGTTCAGGGAAATGATCTTCGGTATGATCTGGAAATCTCCTTCATGGACGCAGTGCATGGGGTTGAGAAAGAGGTCGAGATCAGCAAGCCTGAAACCTGCCGGACCTGTCAGGGATCAGGGGCCCGCCCCGGCCACCAGCCGCAGACTTGTCCGACCTGTCAGGGACGAGGGCAGGTGCTCCGTTCGCAGGGCTTTTTTCAAGTCAGCAGCACCTGTCCGCAATGTCGGGGCGCGGGTCGGATCGTGGTTGAACCCTGTGCCGATTGCAACGGCGAAGGTCTGGTCAATAAGAAGAAAAAGGTCATGCTCAAGATTCCGGCCGGGGTTGACACCGGGGCCAGAATGCGTCTGAGCGGAGAGGGAGAAGGCGGCCGTCGCGGCGGTCATGCCGGAGATCTCTATGTGATCATTCATGTTCAGGAACATGAGTATTTTCTTCGTGACGGTCGGACAATTTATCTTCGCTACCCGGTTTCTATGGTCAAAGCCGCATTGGGCTGTGAAGTTGATGTTCCCACTGTCAACGGAGACGCCAAGCTGAAAATCAAGGCCGGAACGCAGTCGGGTGAGCGGCTTACTCTTCGCGGTGAAGGCGTTGTCGGCCTGCGCGGAGGGCGTCCGGGGGATATGATTGTTGAGGTGCAGGTACAGACTCCTGCAGATCTGAGCAAAAAGCAGAAGGAACTGCTTCGGGAATTTGACGAGCACTGCGACCAAGAGGAAGAAGGCTTTTTTTCCAAAATATTGCACGGACATTTTAAAGGGAAGGAAAAGGATAATGCCTGATTTTTATCTGTCCGAATGCCTTGATTTGAGATACTATTAGCGTGGCACACGAGTTAACTCATTTTGATGATGCCGGGAATGCCCGCATGGTGAATGTCGGCCTCAAGGATGAGTCCGAACGGATCGCTGTGGCTGAAGGGCGTATTACCATGACGCCCGCTGCCTATGCGATGGTACGGGCAGGCACAATGAAAAAGGGCGATGTTCTCGGTGTAGCCAGAATAGCCGGTATAATGGCGGCCAAAAAGGTCGACATCCTGATACCGCTCTGTCATCCCCTGGCGATTACCGGGGCGGATATCTCTTTTTCCTTTGATGATGACGGGAATGCGGTCGGGATTGAGGCCACAGTCGGCATTATCGGAAGAACCGGTGTGGAAATGGAAGCGTTAACAGCTGTTTCTGTCGCGGCTCTGACCATCTATGATATGTGCAAGGCCGTAGATAAGGGCATGGAAATTTCTGACATTCGTCTGAAGAGAAAAAGCGGCGGCAAAAGCGGTGATTACAGCCGACAGCGTCGGTGATTGGAGGAGTGAGTCATGGAAAAGGAACAACTGCAGGAATTCAGAGAGCAGCTTGAGGCGATGCGGGGAGAGATTATCTCCGACGTTGAACAGACACTCACTGAGATGGTCAGTCAACACGGGAATATTCCTGATCCCAATGATCGGGCGACCATTGAGTCGGATCGCGAGTTTGAATTGCGCCTGCGCAGCAGGGAGCGTAAGCTGTTGAATAAAATAGAAGCGGCTATCGGCAGGATTGATAAAGGGATCTATGGTATCTGTGCGGACTGCGAAGAACCCATAGGTATGAAACGTTTGCAGGCTCGACCGGTTGCAAGCTATTGTATTGACTGCAAGCTTGAGCAGGAACGGCGG
>MTKS01000209.1 GCA_004028495.1 Candidatus Electrothrix marina | reverse complement strand
GGACTGGCTTAAAAAAAAAAGTCTGAGGCCTATTCGGATCCCATTGATTTAATTAAACATAACCATTATTCAATCAGCATCCAGAGGCAATGTGACCTGCTCGGCATCAGTCGATCCCGCTATTACTATAAGCCTGCGGTCGAGAGCGAATTGAACCTCAAATTAATGCGAGTTATCGATGAGATCTACACCGACTGCCCTTTTTACGGAAGCAGACGGATGGTCATCGAACTGGAACGGCGTTTTTTTCGTGTCAACAGAAAACGGGTTCAACGGTTGATGCGCCTTATGGAGATTGAAGCAATTTACCCGAAACCGAAGTTAAGTCAAAGGAATAGCGAGCATAAAGTTTATCCGTACCTTTTGAGGAACATCTTGATCGATCATCCCAATCAGGTCTGGAGCACCGATATCACGTACATTCCGATGCAGGACGGTTTCATGTATCTGACGGCAATTATTGACTGGTACAGCCGATATATCCTCAGCCGGCGCATATCCAATACGATGGATAACGATTTTTGTATTGAGGCCCTTGATGAGGCTTTAAATCATGGATTACCCAATATTTTCAACACAGACCAGAGGGTGCAGTTCACAAGCAGACAATTCACAAAACGCCTGACGGATGTTGATGTAAAAATCAGCATGGACGGCAAGGGGCGGGCTCTGGATAATATTTTTGTTGAACGTTTTTGGCGTACAGTAAAATATGAAAATATATACCTGAAAGACTATCGAAACGGTAGTGAATTATACCACGGCCTGGAAGAATATTTTTCGTTTTATAATACTCGACGCACTCATCAGTCTTTGGGGTACAGAGTCCCTGAAGATATTCATTATTCCTGATGTGATGCACGTCAGACAGATAGAGGAGGAAATCGTCAGATAAGAGAGGTTGTTGTTAGCCCTAAATCTATCTTAAATTATGCTCAATTTTGTGTTGACTATGGGGTCCACTTTACTGGCTTTAGAACGTCGAAGGATTTCGCAAAGCTTAATCTGGAGTTTTATCGTTAGACCAATCTCCCCATTTTTTGTTTTTGGGCTAAAAATACATCAAGACAAATTTTCTTAAGCCCAAGGTTGTTGAGAAAGATGCCATAATTCAACATGATCCTTGAATATTTCGCAAGGTGAAAAAACTGGCTCATCGAGTTTTATGAATTTTCAGCTTAGCTGTTTTGTTTTTTTTGGTAGAGCCGGGGCGTTTTCCTGAAGGATCTTTATCTTTGGGATCCTTGGGCATCTGACCGGGCTTGATTTTAGGTTTGGGCTTTTGTTTCTTTAGTCGTGCATTCTCGTCTCTAATTTGTTGGACCTGTTCTTTTAACAGGAGGATTTCTTCAGCCTGTTGTTCAAGAAATTCGAGGAGCAAGATAACAGTAGGGTTTTCCCAGTCTTCATCTATCTTCAACATGCGTATTCAGTAACAGTCAAGCGACCGAATGTAAAGGGGGATTTTCAAGATATTTTCCTTGCCACCACTTATTGAGAAGTTACGAGTTGTTGGCATAATCGAATTTTTTTCTGTCCCGAAGGGCCACCCGCCAATAGCCCCGTCATTTATCGCGGGGCCAAGTGACTGGAGACCTCTTCGCCAGAACGCATCCGAGAACGAGCAGAGCAGCAGGGGTGATTTCGGCGAGGAAGGCTGCCGAAAAAAAAGCAGCCAGCCATCCCGCTGATTCCGTTTGTTTAACTCGCCCGAATCAATTCAAGCAATTCGTCCGCACTGATGCGGGCTCCTGAATCTGTGCCCTCCAGCAGGGAATTGGCCAGATTCCGTTTTTCATGATGGAGCTGGACGATTTTTTCCTCAATGGTATCAGTCGCAACCAGACGATACACCGTTACCGGACGTGTCTGTCCGATACGATGGGCACGATCCGCCGCCTGATCTTCCACAGCCGGATTCCACCAGGGATCCATATGGATAACATAATCAGCTGCGGTAAGGTTCAGTCCGAGCCCGCCGGCCTTGAGGCTGATCAGGAAGAGATCGCCGTCACCGGCTTGGAAGGCATCGACCCGTTTGATACGTTCTCTGGCCGGGGTGGTGCCGTCCAGGTATTGATAAGAGATTCCCTGCTTGTCAAGATGTTCACAGATCAGGGCAAGATGGCCGGTGAACTGGCTGAAAACCAAGGCCTTATGATGTGATTCCAGCAATTCGTCAACCACTTCGGCAAAGACCTGAAGCTTGCTTGAGGAAATTTTGGTGTTTTCGTCAATGAGTTTCGGATTACAGCAGGCCCGACGCAGGCGCATGATCTCGGCGAGAATTTGGAGGTGACGCCCGCTCTTCTGGCCGTTGCTCTCAATATTCTCGATAGCCTGTTGACGAATCGCCTCGTAAAACTGCATTTCCGACTTCTTCATCTCTACCCGCAGGGTGATTTCGGTTCGAGGCGGCAGTTCGTCCAGTACCTCGGATTTAATGCGGCGGAGCATAAAGGGGCGGATCAATTTTTTCAGCTGGCGGCGGGCTGCATGATCCTGGTGTTTTTCAATGGGAATGCCGAAGCGGCTGTTGAATTGTTTATAGGTGCCGAGCAGACCGCGATTGATAAAGTTGAAGAGATTCCACAGCTCACCCAGGTGGTTCTCAATGGGAGTACCGGTGGTGATAAGGCGAAACTTGGCATTCAGGCGCATGGAAGCCTTGGACCGTTTGGTTGCCGCGTTTTTAATGGACTGGGCTTCATCCAGAACAACAGTTTGCCAGGAAATCGTTTCGAGCAGATCCACTTCCTGCTGAAGCAGGGTGTAACTGGTGACAAGAATATCGCGTTTTCCCAGGCCCTGGACAATGCCCTCTCTATCCACGCCGGTAAGGGTGTGCAGGGTCAGGGTCGGGGCAAAGCGGGCCGCTTCCTGCTCCCAGTTGAGACAGACCGAAGTAGGGGCGATAACCAGAGTGGGGCCGTTTTCAGCACGATCGAGAATGACAGCCAGTGATTGCAGGGTTTTGCCGAGTCCCATGTCGTCAGCAAGACAACCGCCGACACCGAGATGAGCCAGTCGGGCCATCCAGACAAAGCCCTCTGCCTGATAATCACGGAGTTCCGCCAGCAGGGTGGACGGTACTTCCGGGACAAAATCCTGGATAAAGTCTATTCTTTTCAGCTGCTCCCGCCATCCATTATCCGCCTTGGTATTGGCTTGGCTGGTCAGGTCGTCCAGAGCCAGCGCGGCCAGCGGATGTACCTGGATTTCACCGTCTTCCAAATCTTTGGAGCCCTTGGTGTCGCCAAATTGAATCAGATCCTCAAGGCGATCGCGAAATTCCTGGGTCAGGGCGAGAAATTGTCCTTTCCCTAAGGGGATAAAGCGGCTGTGGGATTCGCGGATTTTATCCAGCAAGGATTTCAGGTCGATAACCTCATCCTGATCCACCTTGACATGGCCGGACAGGGAAAACCAGTTCTGCTGAGAGGTGCGAATATTGAGGTTCAGCTGATTCACACCGGCCCGTCTGCGCACGGCAAGTTTCTCCCCTTCCGGCCATTCCAGCACCACCCGATCCCGAATTTCCTCCAGTTCCAGCAAGGCCTGGAGGCATTCTTCCGGGTCCAGCATATGCCATTCCCGGTCATTTTCCTGTTCCAGGTCAATGGCAAGATCAAGGATCGGGCAGCTTTCTTCCACCTCCCGCGCTTTTTCTTCCTCAAGCAGCAGGTTTCTGCGGGTCTGCATTCGTCGTTTGTCGACCTCGGCCATGAGATTGGCCACCCCGGCTCCCGGCTTTAAGTAAGGGCCGCGCCGGGAAAAGGGCTGGACAAACATCTCCAGGCGGAACCCGCTCCCGTAGGGAATAATATGCAGATGAATGGTGGAGTCGGACTCGACAATGTGCACGCCCTGTTCCGCCGATCCCACATTGATGGAGGAATGCACCGTCA
>MTKS01000208.1 GCA_004028495.1 Candidatus Electrothrix marina | reverse complement strand
CCATTTACAATGGTACAAATTTTATTCCCAGGCAATCTAAACGTATCCTGCAAACATTTTGTAACCTTGCTGCTTATACCAACAACAGCATCAGTATATCGAAGCAGTCTCCTGCCGACAAAAAGCCACTTCCCGCTAATAGCCTGAACTTCCCATTCTGAATGTTCCGTATAGATCAGTTTAGACCGATTTTTCAGCTTACAACCATAGAAAGAATACACCAAAGATAAATAATGATGGGCATTGACGACATTAATTTCATTATCTTTTATAATTCCAGACAGTTCCCCCATCACGGACAAGTCTAACCGATTAATCTTAGGGATAAAAAACAAAGGAACATCAAGATCCAGAAATTCTTGTAAAGGTTTTTCTTGGTAAAACCAAGCAACATGAGGCCTAAATACACTACGATCAAGATTACGAATCAGATCCCATACTAAATGCTCTGAGCCACCCATTTCCATGTGAATAATGACAAACAAGACATTAATTTTTCTTTTTTCTTTCATATTATCCATAAAAATCATTGCCCTTGCAAAGTTGCCTTACAGTAATTTATCTCTTACTCTGAATTACAACGGTATAAATATCATCTATTTTCTTCAACCAACTGTGCAAACTATATTCAGATTCTATTGTCTGTAATGCTGCATGCCCCATCCTTTGACATAGCTCTTTATTCTCCACAAGCCTAATAACAGCTTGTACAATAGCTTCAGGGGATTTTGAGGGGACCAAAATACCATTTTCCTCAGAAATAATCACGTTAGGTGTTCCCCCCACAGCAGTTGCAATTACAGGCAGCCCACAAGCCATAGCTTCCAACAGAGCCATAGATGTTCCCTCTGTGAGGGAGGGGAGTAAAAAAATATCAAATGCTGGCAGCAGAGCAGAAACATCTTTTTGAAAACCTACAAAGATGATTTTTTCCTCTAACCCATATTCTGTAACAATTTGTTGTATTTCTTCCTCTTGCGGACCGTCTCCAATAACAAATATATAAAATGGTACACCAGCTTGTGCGAGACGCTCTCCAGCTTTAATTAAATACGTAAGACCCTTTTCTATGCTTAAGCGACCAACATAACCAAGAACAGTTCCATCCTCTCTAAGTCCATATTGTAATCTAACCTGATGTCTTTGTGTCTCCACTTCCTGGGTTTTATCTTTTACTTCAACCGCATTTTGGATAATCTTGATCTTTGTTTCTTTTATTCCTTTGGCAACAAGGTCACTTTTTATTTGTTCTGATACTGTTATGACTTGATTCATAAAACGCAGGGCAAGGAAATCCAACTGATTATACAATCTGAATTTCCAGTCATTGGAAATAAAGCCATGGCACGTGGAGACTATTGGAATATGAAGCTTTTTTGCAGCGACAAGGCCTATAATATCGGCAAAATATCCCTGCGTATGTACAAGATCAAACTGACCAGTTTTTAGTTCTTTATAAATAAGCTTAAAGCAACGTAACAATCGAAGATAATCTCTCCCTTGACTACTCGGCCTTTTCGCCACTGGGATTCTGACAAAAGAATACCCTTCTCTTTGCAACTCCTTTACGACAAGACCGTCCTCCTCCCAAGGACGGATTAACAGAATAGGATAACTATCAATTCTATTTCGATTTACATGTCGAAAGAACGTTAAACTTACCTTCTCAGCACCACCGAATTCAACCGGGGCTAATATATGTGCTATTCTGAATTTCGACAAGGTTCTTACCAGATCAAATAAAGTAACTTATACAAATAAATATCAGTAACTTCTCAACAAGTGGTGGTCATGAACAATTTCAACAGGTTATATTCCATACTTTATGAGCAATATTATACTTTGTCATGCTGTGTAAATGTTTAACTCATTGATATATCGAACTTGTACTACTGGTATGTATTTTGCATTCCGCAATGTTTTTACTGCTATAAGACCCTGATTTCATTAGTTAGCACCACTTGTTGAGAAGTTACAAATATCACTACTATCAAGCTTTTATTATTGGAACTTTCCATGTAAATATCCCAAATCGTTTCAAGCGACCAATCCTTTTAAAACAACATATTTTTAAAGGTTTTATACAAGCTATAGTGCGACAGTTAACAACTGTAACAACATTGCGAATCTTTTCCGCCTTCATAATTGGTACAATAACACTTATTGTATGCTGCAAAAGCTTATGCCCCCTGAATTCCTTACGGCAATAAATATGATTCATTTCGACATCCGTTGAAGCGATATCAACAAACCCACTCGACATCCCATCACAAAACCATACGATTAGCGCCGGTTGCTCTTTGAAAAAACAGATAAAACATCGATATTTTTTCTCAGGCTCCAATTTGTTAATATAAAATTCCGAAGGTAATTGAACATATTTTTCTCTCAAGTCTTGGAGCCCTTTTTCCGTTATCTCTTTAACAACTGCTCCTGGTAAAAAAGCATCACCTACAAAATTTATGTTAGAAAGATCTAAACAGAACACGTCAAACGAGTTAATACGGAGAAATCGGAAACATAGCCTGTATAGAGTTTCCACGCCCCCTTCTTGTCTTAAATTAAGCAGAAGATGTTTAATGTTACGCAGAATCATAAAAAGTAATGGAGTATCGATTAACTTTCAAAAATTATTTTTTTGTATTTAATATGACTCAAGTTCTACTCTTCCGGAGAGTTTTCACATAAATTTTGCAAAACGAGCGAAAATGCAAAAAACATCGTAAACAAAAACGAATATCCCATGGACAGAAAGAATGAAGTCACTATATGACCAGAAAATCCTAACAACATCACCTGACTCATAAACACAAGAGAGTGTGAGCCAGGTGATGTTCTCTTTTTCCGTGCATAACGGATAAAAATAAGTAACGCGTTTACGATCATCACAAGAAGCACGAGAAAACCGGGTACTCCCATCTCTGCTGCAACTTGAACATAAGCGTTGTGGGGTGCCTGCCACTTCATTGTTTGATCTCCTCCTTCTTCCTTCCTTTGTAGACCAACTGCCCTTGGGAAGCATTCTACACCAACTCCTGTAAGAGGGTGCGATAATGTCATCCGTACTCCTCTCGTCCAGATAGCTATTCTCCCCTCTTCACTTGTTAGATTATAGTCATCCTCGGGGTTCAGAAGAGAACTAAAACGATCCGTATCTATTTTATCAAGATTAGTTATTACAGCAACGATCAAAATGACAAGCACAACCAATCTCTGTGTGATTTTCAGAGGACTCCAGTGAGTAAAAAAAAGAATAAATGCAACGATAAATAAGCCTATCAGCCCCCCCCTTGAACCAGTCTTAATTGACACAACAACAGATAAAACTATTGTTAATGCTGCAACAAGCCTTTTGATGGTTTTCTGTTTCTTACCTAAAAAAAAATAGCTAACGGCGACAGTGAAATGAGAAGATTAGCTAAATCATTAGGGTCAAACATGGAGCCAAAATAAAATCGTCCATCTTCATACTTGCCATTTATCAACCCAAAGACAACATAAAAAAAATTAGAGCAACAAACACAAAAGATAATTTTCTCTAACTCGTCTTTTGTGGTGATAAGAGATACAAATAAATAAAAATATAGTACTTTAGAGAGGAATTGAAAAATCGCAACATTAAAAGATTTCCCCGGATGAATAGAAAAAGGTATGCCAACGATCATTAGAGCAAAAAAAAATATATACCTTTTCAACTGACTATTATTTCGTATCATACGGATACTTTTTATCTTGCCAGACGATATTGCTGTAACAAATACCATTAGCATTATCGTTAATGATGGCCTGACAGGTATTAAAAATGAAAAATAATCTTGAGGACGACCAAGCAACACAAAGGTCCAGAGTAAAAATAATTTCAGCAACATATTGCAGTAAATGATTTATTATTTGCGTTTTTTGTAATAATTCTAA
>MTKS01000207.1 GCA_004028495.1 Candidatus Electrothrix marina | reverse complement strand
TGAGGAGAACGAGCACTTCCTCCTGCCCAAGCTGGCTGCCGGCTTTATCCGCCGCAAGCGACCCGAGCAGGTGGCGGAGAGCAGCTGTCGCCTAACCGAGCGTGCTTACTCCTTAGCCTTGGAGTATGGTTACAATGAATATAATCGTTTCTTCAAGCTGGAGGATGAATGGCCCCTGCTTGCAGCAGCCTTGCCACTCTTTCTTCAAGGGGAGAACGACCAATTACAGTGCATGTGCGATGCGTTAGCAATGTTTTTCAATTTTTCTGGACGCTGGGAAGATTGGTTGCCTTTATGTCAACAGGCCGAAGAAAGAGCAATTGCTGTCGGAGACAATGATAACGCTGAGTGGAGAGCATATCAGTCTGGGATGATCTATTATTGGCACGGGCAAGCGATTAAGTGTCAACTGGAAAAGAATTACTCGGCAGCAATTGAAGCATATCAAGAAGTGCTTATTCTTCATCAAACTATAGCGTCTGAAAGCGAAGATGTCGTTGTATACTTAAATAATTTGTCTTATGTGAAGCTGTTACAGGGGAATTTTGCTGCTGCTGAACGGGACTTGCGGGAGGCCCTGCGGATTTCCAAGAAGGTAAAAGACCAAGAGGGGGTTGTCGCTATTACGGGCAACTTGGCTGACCTTGCCCTTGAGCAAGAGGACTGGCCTCAAGCCGAAAAGCTGGCGCAACAAGCTCTGGAATTGGCAGAAGAGGTCGGTCGGCAGGATCTGATTGCCGAAGATTGCCGAGTCATTGCCCAGGCACTGGCCCGGCAGGGCAGGCCAAAGGAAGGCTTGGACTATGCCCGCCGCTCTGTGGAGATTTTCACCCAGCTCCGCCAGCCGGATGAGCTGGAAGAGGCCCAGGCTGTCTTGCAGGAGTGCGGGGGCGGAGTGTAAGGGAACGGCCCGACGAAATGCATGCTATCGTCCAACACGAATGCATGGTATCGTGCGACACGATTGCATGCTATCGTCCGACACGAATGCATGGTGTCGTGCGCTCCTTTGTACAACTCAATGACGTTCCTGTTAGGATCGTGTTAGCCGCCTGTTTTTTGTTTGCAAGGATCGCACGAACTGCGTACTTATACCTCTATGAATCGACAACAAAGAGAGGGGAGCTGTGAGCAAAGCGAATATTTTAGTGGTGGAAGATGACATGGATATCCAGCAGCTGGTCAGCTATCACCTGATCAGGGCCGGATACAATGTCAGTTGCGCGGACAGCGGCGAGCAGGCATTGCAGCTCTTGGCTGAAGAGAATATCTCCGCAGTTATTCTGGACCTGATGCTGCCCGGAAAAAACGGCATGGAAGTCTGTGCCGACATCAGAGAAGATCCTGAGAATCAGCACCTCCCGGTTATCATGCTGACCGCCTTGGGCGAAGAAAGTGATATCGTGGCCGGTCTGGACGGCGGTGCTGATGATTACGTAACCAAGCCCTTTAGCCCGAAAGTGCTGATGGCCAGGGTCGAGGCCATCATGCGCAGAGATATTGACAAGAAAACAACGGATTCCGAGACGGAAGAGGTCATCGCGATCCATGATCTCCGCATCACGCCACGGCGGCACGAAGTCCTTGTTGCCGGCAAACCGGTCCAGCTGACCACGACCGAATTCACTATTCTGCTGATGCTGGCCCGCAGGCCGGGCTGGGTCTTCAGCAGGCAGCAGATTATTGATCAGGTCCGGGGTTATGATTATTCCGTCACCCCCAGAGCCGTGGACGTGCAGATCTTCGGGCTGAGGAAAAAGCTGGACAAAACCGGAAAAAACATCGAAACCGTCCGGGGTATCGGGTATCGGCTCAAGGAGTAAAACCATGCGCCGCCGCCCTCTGTTTTGGCAGATATTTCCGGTCAGCCTGCTGATCAGCCTTTGTACGGTCCTGGCGGTCAGCTGGTTTGCCACCACAACCTTTAAGACGTTTTATTATGATCAGATGGTCGTGGATATTGAGGCCAGGGCCTTGCTGCTCGAGCAAAAAATCCTGGACCTTGTCCTGGACTCCCCGGATGCCCTCCAGGACTTCTGCCGTCAGGCCGGACGACGCGCTCATACCCGTATCACCGTGGTCGGACCGTACGGAGCGGTGCTGGCCGACTCCAACGAAGACCCGCAACGCATGGAAAAGCACGGGAAGCGTCCTGAGATCACCAAGGCGTACAGCGGGCAAACCGGCTCGTCCCTCCGATTTTCCACAACACTGCACCGTGACATGCTCTATGTCGCCATTCCGCTGCGCCTCAGTTCTGCCGATCATGCCGATAAAACGGGTGCGCTGCGATTATCGGTTCCTGCCACGGCCCTGAATACGGTTCTGGGAACCATCCGCAACCGGGTTGTTCTGGCCTCCCTCCTGACGATCCTGCTGGCAGCAGTCTTTTCCCGCCAACTGGCCCTGCGCATCAGTCGCCCCCTGGAAGAAATTAAACGAGGAGCGGAACAGCTTTCTTCAGGAGAAAAGATCCGACTTGTCAATATCCATGAACACGGACTCTCGCTTGAGATGAGCGGCCTGATTATTTCGCTGAATCGGATGGCGGAGCAGCTTATGGAGCGCATCCTCCTGACCCGTCGTCAGCATAATGAGCTGGAGGCTGTTTTCTCCTCCATGACCGAGGCGGTGGTTGCTGTGGATGCTGAAGAATGTGTAATCCGCCTGAATCGAGCGGCCGGCCTTCTCTTCCGCATTGACCCGCAAATCGGCAAAGACAAGCCGGTGCAAGGGATGTTGCGCAACCCTGAACTCATGGAGATGATCCGAGGCACCTTACGCAATAATAACTGTGCTGCCGCCGAGGTGGAACTCTTTGACGGCCAACAGCGGACCATCCTGGAAGTACGGGTCGTTCCTTTGCAGGATAATGAGCAACAGCCCATCGGGGCTTTGATGGTGATGGATGATGTCACCCGCATCAATCGTCTGGAGAATGTGCGCCGGGAGTTTGTCGCCAATGTGTCCCATGAACTCAAGACACCGATCACTGTGATCAAGGGTTATGTGGAAACCCTGCTTGACGGCGGCGTAGCTGCCCATGAGGACGGAAACAAATTTTTGCAGATTGTTTTGCGGCAGGCCGGGCGGCTGGATGCCATTATCGATGATCTGTTGAGCCTCTCCCGAATTGAAAATACGGCCAACAGTCACAAGACCTCGCTTGATCTTGCTTTGAAAGAACTGTATCCGACCCTGCATGCGGCCTTACAGACCTGTAAACTCAAGGCGGACGAACAACAAATACGCTTGGATCTCCAGTGCCCGCCCGATCTCAAGGCGATACATAACCCGGCCCTGCTGGAAGAAGCTGTGATCAATCTGCTCAACAATGCCGTTACCTACAGCCCCTCCGGTTCAAGCGTTTTTGTTCGGGCGGAATCCCGGCAGGAGAGCGGCAAGAAACAATGGGTCGAAATTGCGGTCGAGGATAAAGGATGCGGCATCCGAAAGGAGCATCTGGACAGAATTTTTGAACGATTTTATCGCTGCGATAAGGCACGGAGCAGAGAAAACGGCGGCACCGGCTTGGGCTTGGCTATTGTCAAGCATATTGCCCAGAGCCAGAGAGGAACCGTTGAGGTGGAAAGCCACTTTGGCAGGGGATCAACCTTTACCCTGAACCTGCCGGGATGATGTTTTTTCTCTATATTTGATAGTTTGGCAAAAAGTCGAAAAACGTCAAGTCGTCAACTACAACTCAATGAGTTACGAAGCGATTTTGCTCAAATTTGGACTTCTTGCGTAACCATCTATTTTAGCTAGGCACGATCCGCTCGTAGCCCCATTCACCGTCCTTTTGGAACCACTGGTAATCAATCTCCTCCCGGATAAGCCGGTAGCCATTTACGGCAAGAGAAAAATGAATTATATTTAAATAATTTCAGATAATTATGCAGGAAAATTTTTTACGA
>MTKS01000206.1 GCA_004028495.1 Candidatus Electrothrix marina | reverse complement strand
TTTTTGTTTTCCTTTTTCGGGTTTTGTTCATCCACGATAAGCTGGAAGGCAATCTCTGTTCCCTTGGGCAGGCTGGCCTGGAGGCCCAAGTTAAGCTGTTTGAGCTGTTCAGCATCACCGCCTTCCCGCCATTGGCCGGCAGCTTTTGCCTGATCAACCAGCTCCTGCAGGTTCACACTCTGCTGGGAAACCAGCTTGAACTCCAGCTGTGCCGTGCTCTTAATCAGGTCTTTTGCCCTTTCATGGTCTTTAATACCGGGTAGCTGGACCACAATCTCATCTTCGCCCTGACGGACGATGACCGGGTCGCCGACCCCGAATTGATCGACACGGTTTCTGATAATCTCCAGGGATTGGTCAACAGCGTTCTGACGAACAAAGTCGATTTTATCCTGGGTCAGTTTCAGGGTGATGCGGGGAAAGGTGCCTGCTTCGGACTGTACATCAATGTCCAAGTCCTGAAAATTTTCTTTGATAATTTCATTGATCTCCCCCAGAACGCCGGTATTGGGCAGGGTGAAAACAACCTGGGCAGGATCGGGGGAGTCCAACTGCACTGCGGAGATGTTTTTCTTTGCCAGTCCTTTTTTCAGGTCCTGGGCAGAAAGACCAAGGGAGTTGGCAACCGCCTTGTCCAGGTCGACCCGCAGCACCATATGGACACCGCCCTGAAGGTCCAGACCGAGTTTCAGCCCTTGCGGAGCCAGGTATTTTTTCCACCATTCCGGCGAGTCCTTGTAAAAGGACGGCACAATGGTCATGGCGGAAAAGAGGATGAGGGTAAAAAGCAGCCCGATCTTGAGTTTCAGGTTGGTATTCATGGATGTCTTCCCAAGTAAACGAATAATATTTAACGTGGATGAACGAATCGATTTAATCTGCAATTCAATCTGCTGCAGGGGCAAATCTGTGTGTTTGCCCGTATAACTTAAGGGTAATTCATGAATTATCCCTACAGCAGCTGCAAAAACGATAACCTTATAATAATTATAATTCAAGGGGCGAACCCCTGTGTTCACCCTCTCATGCCGGGCAGGCACAGGGGGCCTGTGCCCCTACATCGCGTCCCCGATGCCAGGTGACGAGAAAATATTCAGGAATATACGTCAGGGAGGGATATCTTGCAACGTCGGGGATACATTTTTTCTTTGTTTCTCCGTATTCGGCGAAAAAATTACCCTGTAGGAGGCGAAAAATGTTCTGCTAACGCGGGCTGAAATCGTTTTCTGTTGATCGCGGCAGCCATGCAGGCAGCCCCGAATCCGTTGTCGATATTGACCACAGCCATCCCGGAAGCGCAGCTGTTGAGCATGCCGAGCAGGGCTGAAAAACCGCCTGCCCCGGTCCCGTACGCCGATGGAACTGGGTACGGCGATCACCGGTGCCGGGGTCATACCAGCCACCACCGAGGGCAGAGCCCCTTCCATACCGGCAACAACGATCAGGACAGAGGCCTGTTGGAGCCGTTCTCCGTGGGCCAGAATTCGATGGATGCCCGCGACTCCGGCATCGTACAGGGTATCGACCTCATGACCGAAATATTTAAGACAGCATCGAGCCTCCTCCGCAACGGGCATGTCGGAGGTGCCTGCTGTCACCACCACCACGGTTCCCCTGCCGACGTTTTCAGGGATATACTCTTTGTTGCCGGTCAGCAAGCGGGAGGTCTTGTGATACCTCATTCCTTTAACCCGGGCACAGACCTGTTCTGCCTTGCTTTGGTCAACACGGGTGGCTAGTACCACGGTTGGACGCTTGAGCATGGCCCGGAGGATTTCTACCAGCTGATCCACGGTTTTATTTTCACCGAAAACAGCCTCGGGAAGTCCGGTGCGGAGAATGCGGTGATGATCCAAACGGGCTGCATCCAATACTTCAACCGGGGGCAGGCGTATTTTTTTCAGGGCCTGTTCAGGGTTTACCCTTCCGTTTTTCACCTGTTGCAGTAAAATAAAAAGTTCTTGTTCATTCATAGATTCATGTTCTGTGGCGAGACGGCATAATCGAAAACTCAGCTGCCGGTAACAACGGCCGGAGACAACGGCAAGAGACAGCTGAAAAAGACAAAGGCATCGCAGTTCCCCTGTCCGCTCAAAAAAAATATCCGGCCCCCTCAGCCCCTCCCGGCAGAAATGAAGGCGGATTCCAACGGCCATCTAGCGATTATCCTTGTGTTCTTTATAGGTATGCGTGTAAATATATAGGTATAATCAATAATCATCCTTTGACCGCTTTACTATGAAAATATTCAGCGAAAAAAATATCGGTAAACTGATTATCCTCAATTCAAGCCTGGTTGCCCTGCTGATGTGGTTGGGAATTGTGGCGCATACCGTCTGGGATTCTGAAATTAATCTCAAAATGGAACTGCTCCAGATGGAGGAGGAGTACATAAAAAATAAAAAGATCAGTGTGCGCGAGTCAGTGCTTGATTTTATCCGCAGCATAGATATGCGGCATAAGACGACCGACGCCATGCTGCGGCGCACCCTGAAAGATCAGGTGGAGCAGATTTACTCTATTGCCCTGCATTTGTATCGGCAAAATGCAACAACAATGAACAAGGACAGGCTGGAGAGGCTGATTATTGAGGCGATTCGGCCAATTACCTTTAATAACGGGCGTAATTATTTTTTTATCCGCTCCATGTCCGGTATCACCAAACTCTGGCCCCCCGACCCTGAGCAGGAGGGAAAGAGTATTTATAATAACAGCAATGAAAACAGATTGCAGGTTTTTAACAGCATGTTTGCCACTGTCCGTCATCACGGCAACGGATTTAATGAATATCTCTGGCCCAAGCCGGGCGAGGATACGGATAAGCTCTATCAGAAAATAGCTTACATAAAGCATTTCGAGCCCTTTGACTGGTATATCGGGTCAGGCGACTATCTGGTCGAGGTTGAACGTGATGCCCAGCAGCATGTCACAAATATTATCAACCAGCACGCCAGTCGGACAGATGACGAGTACATGTTCATCCTGGATCTCCGCAGCATGAAGGGCGGTAAGAAATTCGCCACCATGTTGGTGAATCCCAACAAGCCTGATCCCTTGAACGATCTCCTCAGCGAAGAGTATCAGGACACCCAGGGAGAAAAATTTCGGGAAAAATTCCTCAACGGTCTCAAAGAACATGGCGAGGTCTTTGTCAAGTATCGGGATCAAAAACCAGGGACTGATGAAATTCGCCCCAAGATGTCCTATTTTAAACTCTACCCGAAATGGAGCTGGATCATTGCCAGAGGCTTTTATTTTGACGATCTGATTGCTCAAATAGACCGACTGAAGGAGCAGCATAAAAAGCTCTTTCGCGAAAAGATCCGGATTTCTCTTGCCATTTTTTGTTTTATTCTCCTTGGTGCCCTTTGTCTTTCCCTGCTTTTTTCGCATAAAGTCCGAACCCTCTTTCTCTCCTATCGCCGGCGCCTGGAAAAGTCGAACCGGGAATTGACCAAGGCTATGGACAAGGCCCATGCCGCCACCATTGCCAAGTCCGAGTTCCTGGCCAATATGAGCCATGAAATCAGAACGCCCATGAACGGTATTATCAATCTCTCTGAATTGGCTCTGGAAACGGAACTAACCGATAAACAGTCTGATTACATGAAAAAGATCCTTTTCTCCTCCAAGAATCTTTTAGAGATAATCAATGATATTCTGGATTTTTCAAAGATTGAAGCCGGAATGCTCACGATAGAAAAGGTCTATTTTGATCTTCCGGGCCTGTTTGATAAACTCATGCTGATGTTTACAGAGCAGAGCCGGCGGAAGAATCTGGAACTCATTCTTGATCTGCCTGCGGATCTGCCGGAAAACGTTATAGGCGACCCCATGCGCCTGTATCAGGTGTTGTCCAACCTTATCGGCAATGCCATTAAATTCACCGAGCAGGGCGAGATCCTTGTTACCGCCAAGGTGGTGC
>MTKS01000205.1 GCA_004028495.1 Candidatus Electrothrix marina | reverse complement strand
TCCTGGCGACAATATCTTCATAGCGCTCATGAACGGCCTGCGCCTGACGGGAGTAGGTATTAAAGACATCCTCCAGATCGTCCTCGTATTTAGCCCGTTCTGAAAAATCAAGTCCTCGCAACTCATCGAACTCCACTGCAGCCAGACTTTCTTCAGTCAGTTTCTTGCCGAGAGGAAGAATCACCTGACCTTCCGAATCAAGGATGTCCTTTTTCGCTGTCCGGTTCACCATCAGGTCGCATAATTTCCTGCGAACCCCGTTTTTCAAACTGCTGAGTTCATCCTCCATATCCCGATTCAGGCGGCTGATTTCCTGCTCCTCAATCATCAGGCTGCGCTCGTCTTTATCCACGCCTTTGCGGGAGAAGACTTTCGCGTCAATAACCACACCCTCCACACCGGGAGGTACTCTCAGGGAAGTATCCTTGACATCGCCCGCTTTTTCCCCGAAAATAGCCCGCAGAAGTTTTTCCTCAGGTGACAGCATGGTCTCCCCTTTCGGAGTTACCTTACCGACCAGCATATCGCCCGCACGAATCTCCGCACCGATACGGACAATTCCCGAATCATCAAGATTGCGCAAGGCCTCGTCACCTATGTTCGGAATATCACGAGTAATGTCTTCCTTGCCCAGTTTTGTATCACGGGCCACCACATCAAATATTTCAATGTGAACCGAAGTAAAGGTATCCTCTTTGAGAAGGCGCTCATTAATCAGAATAGAGTCTTCAAAGTTGTATCCGCGCCAAGGCATAAAAGCGATGGTCACATTTTTTCCCAGAGCAAGCTCACCCATCTCGGTTGAGGGGCCGTCCGCCAGCACATCACCTTTTTTCACCCGCATACCGGGCAGGACCAGCGGCTTCTGATTAAAACAGGTATTCTGGTTTGTCTTTTTATACTTTGAAAGGCGACAGACGCTGATTCCGGTACCATTATCCGCACCCGGCTCATCGTAGCGAATCACCACCCGGTTGGCGTCAACCTCTTCCACCACGCCGTCACCGGCGGCCAACAGACAGGCTCCTGAATCCTGAGCCAAGTTCTTCTCAACCCCTGTCCCGACAAGGGGAGAGGCCGGCTTAAGGAGCGGTACAGCCTGACGCTGCATGTTGGATCCCATCAGGGCCCGGTTGGCATCATCGTTTTCCAGGAAGGGAATCAAGGAGGCTGCAACGGAAACCAGCTGATTCGGCGCAATATCCATCGCCGTTACTTCATCGGAAGGAACCGTAACAACCTCGCCGTCCATACGGGCAATCAAGGTGTCATCAATAATCATTCCGTCTTCGCCCACATGGATGTTGGCCGGAGCAACCACATTGCCCTGCTCCTGAAGAGCGGTATAATCTTTAATCTCGTTTGTGACCTTACGATCCTTAACCACGCGGTAGGGGGACTCTATAAAACCGTAGGTATTCACCTTTGCATAGGTTGCCAACGACACGATAAGTCCGATGTTCGGCCCCTCCGGTGTTTCAACCGGACAAATACGACCGTAATGGGTAGGATGAACATCACGCACCTCAAAACCGGCTCGTTCTCTGGTCAGACCGCCCGGTCCTAATGCGGACAGACGGCGCTTATGGGTCACCTCGGAAAGCGGGTTGGTCTGATCCATAAACTGCGAGAGCTGCGAAGTGGCAAAGAACTCTTTCACAGCCGAGGTCACAGGCTTCGGATTCACCAGATCATGGGGCATCAGGGTTTCAACTTCCTGAAGATTCATCCGCTCCCTGATCGCCCGTTCCATACGAACCAAGCCCATTCTGTACTGGTTTTCACAGAGCTCACCCACAGTGCGTACCCGACGATTACCGAGATGGTCGATATCATCACCCTCGCGCAGCTCATCCTTCAGTCGAACCAGATGCTTCACGCCGAGAACGATATCTTCCTTGGTCAGGGTGCGATGCTCTATCGGCGTATCAAGACCGAGCTTGGAGTTGATCTTGTACCGTCCTACAACGGAAAGATCATAGGTGGCCGGATCGTAAAAGAGCTTATTAAAAAATTCCTGAGCGATTTCAACAGTGGGAGGGCTGGAAGGTCTGAGCCGTCGATAGATCTCGATTAAGGCCTGATCCCCGTCCTTGACTTTATCAACAGACAAGGTCTTTCTGAATGCTTCAGAAATATTCACATTGTCTATATAAAGAACCTCAAAGCTGGCTATATTATTCGCCCGTATCGTTTCAATCAGTTCCTCGGTCAGCCGATCATTGCATTTCGCCAGCACTTCTCCGGTTTCAGGATGGAGCAGATCGGTTACCAGCACCCGATCAAGGAGTTCTTCATCAGAGAACTCTATGGACTCCACATCGGCCTTTGCAATTCTTTTCGCCAGGGCCTTGGAAATTTTTCTCCCTTTTTTCGCGAGCACTTCTCCGTCTGCCGGATTCACCAGATCCGTGGACAGACGCTGGCCGATAAAGGTTTCCGGCTGAAAAAGAATTCTGAAACCGTTTTCCAGTACCCGGACAGTATCTACGGGATAAAATTCCCGCAGCAGCTCCTCATCGGTGTAACCGAGGGCTCTGAGCAGGGTCGTCACCGGAAGCTTACGCCTTCTGTCGATACGAACATGCAGAACATCTTTTATGTCGAATTCAAAATCAAGCCAGGAACCGCGCACCGGAATAATCCGGGCGGAATACAGGCGTTTATTCGAGATATGGGACTTACCGTTATCATGTGTGTAAAAAAGTCCCGGAGAGCGTTGAAGCTGATTAACAATAACCCGCTCTGTTCCGTTTATTATAAAGACACCGTCATCGGTCATCAGCGGGAGCGAGCCGAGAAACACCTCCTGCTCCTTAATGTCGCGGACGGTCTGAACCCCGGTTTCCTCATCAATCTCAAAGGTGATCAGGCGGACTGTTATTTTGACAGGAACCTCATAGGTCATCCCTCGCTCGATACACTCGGAGACAGTATATTTATGCTCTCCGAATGAATAACTCACAAACTCCAGGGTACAGAGTCCGTTAAAATCGCTTATCGGGAAAATGTTTCTAAAAATCGCCTGCAGACCGATATCTTCTCGCTGAGACGGATCAATATTCATCTGCAGAAAACGGTCATAGGAGTGCCGCTGCATAGCAATAAGATGCGGTGGTTCTACAAGCTTGCGTGTTTTGGCAAATCCCTTGCGTACTCTTTTCATGATCCCCTCTTGTATACTATCTGCAAAATTCAGCTTTATCAACGAGTTGAACCCTATCCATTACTCTCCACACCATTCTGGGATACAAATCAAATCGCCGGCCGGTCCACAAACGCAGTAACGCCACGAGGGAGAATCCCCCATAGCGTTACTAAAATAACATCCTGACTGACAAATACTCTCAGCCACAAACAGCTGAAGCTGCCCGGTTACTTGATTTCCACAGTACCACCTACGGCTTCGATCTTTCCTTTGATCTCTTCGGCTTCTTCCTTGGTTACTCCTTCTTTGATCGGAGCAGGTACACCTTCCACCAAGGCTTTTGCCTCTTTGAGGCCGAGCGCGGTAATCCCGCGTACTTCTTTAATGACCTTGATCTTCTGATCACCGGCAACTGTCAGAACAGCGTCAAACTCTGTCTGCTCGGCAGCTCCGGCGGCTCCGCCGGCATCACCGGGCATTGCGGCCATGGCAACCGGCGCGGCTGCGGAAACACCGAATTTCTCTTCCAATCCTTTTACGAGTTCAGCGACCTCAAGAAGGGTCATTTTCTCTACAAGTTCTATTACCTGTTCAGTAACTTCAGACATCTTTCATTCCTCCGGATATAAAAAAATAGCTTAATTTTCTTTCTGATCTTTTATCGCCTGCAGCGCATAGACCAAATTACTGGGCGCAGCATTCAATGTACGGACAAGTTTTGTCGGTACTGCGGCAAGTACGCCACACAACTGACCAAGCAACTGCTCTTTGCTCGGCAGTTTTGACAG
>MTKS01000204.1 GCA_004028495.1 Candidatus Electrothrix marina | reverse complement strand
GTCGGCTCACCCTCGATATCATGCTTGATCAGCCAGTCAATGAACTTGAGGTACTCACTGATCATGGCCGTGCGCACGATAAAGCCGCGATCCGCCAGTCGCTCAATGATGTTCTGCAGGGAGAGGGGATCATGACGCACGTACATCTCTCCGATCAGGGAGATCTTGGGGATCTGTTCATAGGGCATCTTCAGCGGAATCTGCCCCAGCCGGGCCGCAGATTTGGAGAGCTGTGAGGCGATAACAGGCCACCGCCGGTGCATAACCTTTCTGATGGCCTCGAACTCCTCATGAAAGACCTGTAAGCCGGCTTCCCGGTCCTTGGCCCCGGCCAGCACCGTAGACCACATCTCGTCAAAGAGATCACCGATGACAATGGCCCGCCAGGCAGCCCGGAGGAAGCTGTCACCCAGGTTGCAGTAGCCGTTCATGGAGGTAGGAGTGAGCATGGCCACGTCCCGGATCTTCTGCCGCTCAAGGACCCGTTTGGTGTAGACGTGGTACTGCCCCAGACGACAGGGACCATCGGAGCTGGCCATATAATAGACCAGCACTTCACCGTCCTTGCGTTTCTTGACGCGGTTCAGTAAGCCTCCTAATGTGGTTTGCAAGGGCAGGCACTCCTTGCAGGAGGCATTGCCACGCCCCAGCTTGAGCACCTCCTCATCAGCCGATTCGAGGATTTCGGTTTGAATACCGATCCTGGCAAAGGCGGCAGCAAGCAGCGGGGTGACATAGCGACTCATGGCCGGAATGAGCAGGCGGACCTTGGGATCATCGAGCGGGAGCCAGCGGGCATCCGAAGTGCGTACACCGGTCACGCCGTTTTGCTCCTCAAGCTCTGCGGAACGGAACGGCTGCTCTTCAACCTGCGCCGAAGGAGCTTTTTTCTGGATCTCTCGGTAATAGCGGATAATATCCAGAAAGGCCTCTATCCGGGTTTCCAGACCTGCATCTGCGGTATGGCTGTCCAGTTCCAGGGTCAGTGAGGGCTTGCGGCCCATCACATCCCGGAAAAAGCTGACCAGGAAGGAGTCCGGCCCGCAGGAGAAGTTGGTGATATAGGTGCCGTAGAGCTGAGGATGGCGCTCGACAAAGCGGGCTCCCTTGAGAATGATCTGGCCCATTGCCCAGTACATATTTTCGTCATCAGCCAGCTTTTCCTCCCAGTAGGGCAGCATGTCAAAGGGAATCACGGCAATGCCCCGGCTGGCGAATTTGGCCGGAATACCCTTGTTGGCTACCGAGGCAAAGGCGTTATAGGGACGGCCAAAGACAACGGTGCCGAATTTTTCCGGGTCCGCCTCGATAGCGGCCAGGGCCTGGCTGCCCATTTTCCGAATGTCTGTGGTAAAGGTTTTCTGGGCCGTATCCGCCGCCTGCAAGGCCGCATCAACCTTATTGGTATCAACGCCCAATTTACGTACCAGTTCTTCAAAGGCCCGGCGATCAGCAGTGTTGCCCTTGGAAAAATCAATAACCTGGGAAACCACCTGACCGGCAGGGTTCAGGGCCGGAAAGGCGGTGCGCAGATAATAGGGCTCGCCCTGAACCAGCACGCAGGTGCAGGAGGTCATATCCGGCTCGCCGGTATCTAAGCCCCGGAGATGAGGCATGAAAATGTAATCCGGTTTTTCCGCCAGCAGGGTTGCCGCGTAATTATGGGCAATCTCTACCGGGTAGCAGAAGGCTGCCCCCTGTTGATCCATGCCCTTGGGATCTTCCTTGGACGGGAGGGTGAGGCGAAAACCCAGTTCCGCAAAAAAAGCGTTGAAAAAGGGAAAATAGGTATTGAGGAGAAAGGAGCGATTCATGCCCACCGTAGGCCGGGGGTCTGCCGGATCGTTCGGCGCCAGATCCCGGAAGACCCGCTGCTCCCGCTTGATGACCAAGTTCAGATCTTCGGTCTTGACCTTGCGGTTATGGATCAGGTTGTCGTATCGATTACAGATACCTCCAAAGGGATAGACCTTGTCCTTGATTTTGATCCGGGAGATCTCGCAGCCCCGGTCACAGTCCTTGCCGCCGCCGCATTTGAAAGGCTCGCCGTATTCCACCTGTCGGGCAATCAGCTCCTGGAGATCATATTCCTGGGCTGTCAGGAGACCCTGTTCCATGCGTCGTTCCACTTCCAGGGCCACACCAAAGGCCCCCATGAGTCCGGCCTCCGAGGGGACCACCACATGCTTGCCGGTCAGTCCGGCCATGGCCGTCGGGACGGCTTTGTTGTAACAGACCCCGCCCTGGACAAAGACCTTCTTGCCCACTGGCCGGTTGCCCTTGACCCGGTTGTTATAGTTCATGCCGATGGAATAGACCAAGCCTGCCACGATATCTTCCAGGGGTACGTTTTCCTGAACCGAACGCTTAATATCCGAGCCGATAAAGGCGGCGCATTGATCGCTGAAGTTAGGCGGAGCCGTGCCCCGAAAGGCGGTGTCGCCGATCTCGGTTACATCCAGGCCCAAGCTTTCTTTGGCAGCCTCTTCCAGAAAAGAGCCGGTCCCGGCGCTGCATGCCTCGTTCATGGCGTAGTCGCTGGGCACCCCGTTAGTGATGTAGGTGTACTTGGCATCCTGGCCCCCGATCTCGAAGATGGTGTCCACCTCCGGATCAAAATGAATCGCTGCGGTGGCATGGGCTACAATCTCGTTGATCACCCCGTCAGTTAAGGCATGGAGACCGGCGATCTGACGGCCGGAACCGGTGACCCCCAGGCCCTCAATAGTAATAGGTACCTTGACCTGATCCGCCAGACTCTGATAGACGTTTTTTGATGCCCCGATGGGGTCGCCGTTGGTGCGTAGGTATTCGGCGGCAACAATGGCCTTGTCGCTGCGCCGTATGAGCACGCCCTTGGTGGTGGTCGAGCCTACGTCCAGCCCGAGGATCACCTTGTCGCCTTCCTCTGCAATGCCTCGTTCCTGGTGCTTATAATCCACCAGATGCTGGCATTCAGAGAGAGGAGGGAGGGTGGCCAAGCCAGCCCGCTGGTCAGTAAAGATGGCATCCAGCGAGGTGAAGGGTTGGGATTCGTTTTCCATCGCCCAGAGGGCTGCACCCAGGGCCTCAAAGGCGGCAGCCTCTTTTGGAATGTACAGATCCGGGATGGCTTCTTGCAGATAATGGACCATTGCCTGATTGCCCACACAGCCGCCCACCAGCATGACCGCATCCTTGGGCAGCTTCTTGAGGAGCTCCATGACCTTGCCGGACATCATCCGCGATAGACCTGCTACCACCTGATCCTTAGGAATTCCCTTATTCAGGGCATGGGTGCAGTCGCTTTTGCAGAAAACAGAGCAACGCCCCGAGACCTTATAGGGCTTTTCCGGCAGGTCCATCTCGCCTGCCTCACCCAGGGTGACCGACATCCGGCCCAGCTGCTGGAGGAAGAACTCACCGGTACCGGAGGCGCATTTATTGCCGGTATGGATCTCATTTACCCTGCCGTCCTCATCCAGATGATAGACCATAGTGGTCTCGCCGCCGGCACTGATCACCACTCGGTAGGGGTGATCCGGCGGCAGAAGAAAAGCAGCGGCCAATTCCACGGCCTCGGGCTCGGCAATACCGGAAAAATCAAGCATGTTCCTGAATTTTCGTCCGGTGGCCGCAATCCTGTATTCCCGGAGATTGTCAATCTGCTCCAGCATTTCCCGCAGCACCTTTCTCGGGTTGCCGTCATGGGCTCGGGATCGGGCAAAAAGAAGCTTTTTTTCCGAGGCGTTCTGTTCAAGTCCTGCTAAGGAGATGCTGGAGGCACCCGCACATATACCTAGAGATTTCATGATAATTTGTTATTTTTGAATTTTTTTATGTGTTTGACGAATATTAATCATGCCAAACAGATAATGCCTGGCGATAGACCTGAGACCGGAAAATCTCAATGAGTTGATCATCTGGTACCGTGATAAGGGCAAGACCTCTCTCAAGGATGCGGTTCGGCTCAT
>MTKS01000203.1 GCA_004028495.1 Candidatus Electrothrix marina | reverse complement strand
ACTGCGCCCGCAGGATAGGCGAGTTAAAAAAAGAATCATCACGCTCAACCTGGGATCCCCGTCGTGAGCGCGAGATCTATGAGCGACTGCTGGCTGATAACGGCGAGAAATTTCCGGAAAAGGCCGTGAAGAGCATCTTTCACGAGATCATCACCGCCTGTCGGCTGGCCCAGAAGAACGTTGAAGTGGCCTTTCTCGGCCCGGAAGCCACCTTTACCCATCTGGCCGGAGTGAAGTTTTTTGGACAGACTGCTGAGTACAAGGCCCAGGAATCCATTGATGAGGTTTTTCGTGAGGTGGAGAAGGGTAGGGTAGCGTACGGCATCGTGCCGGTGGAGAACTCCATTGAAGGCGCGGTTTTTTCCACTCTGGACTCGTTTATGAAATACCGGGTCAAGATTTGCGGCGAACTGCGCTTACCTATCCGTCATAATTTGGTCTGTCAATCCGGTGACATCAAGGATATCCAGACCGTAGCCTCCCACTATCAGCCCCTGGCTCAATGTCGGGAATGGCTGCGTAAGCATATGGCGGATGTGCCCACCTTGGAGGTCTTTTCCACAGCCGGAGCCGCCCGGATGGCGGCCAATAATCCCAATATCGGGGCTATTGCCAGTGAACTCTCGGTGAAAACCTATAATGTTCAGGTCGCGGTCAGCGGGATTGAGGATTATCAGGGCAATACCACCCGCTTCCTGGTGATCGGGCGGCAATCTCCGATGCCCAGCGGCTCTGATAAAACCTCGCTGCTGCTCGGCATGGCGGATCGGCCCGGTGCCCTGAACGAGGCCTTGACCGTGCTGTCAGCCAAAGGGATCAATCTGGCCAAGATCGAATCCCGGCCTATTAAAGGCAAGCAGTGGAAATACCTGTTCTTTATAGACTTGGTTGGTCATATTGAGGAGCCTGCCATTAAGGAGGGTTGTTCCATTCTCCAGCAGATCTGCGCTCATTATGAGTGGCTGGGATCCTATCCCAAGGCGGAGAGCAGCGAGGCGGTGGGCGAACATGTCTAATTTGCTTTCCTGTCGTGATTTGAGTAAGGCCTTTGGTGCCCAGACTCTATTTTCTTCGGTCGATGTGGTTCTGGCCAAGGGGGATCGGGTCGGCCTGATCGGTCCCAATGGGTCTGGTAAATCCACCCTACTTAAAATCCTTGCCGGGCTGATTGAAGCCGATAACGGCGAGATTTTCCGCCAGCGGCACGTCCGGGTCAGTTATCTGGCTCAGTCTGATGTCTTTGATGAGGAGAAAAGCTGCGCTGATAATCTCTATGCTGCTGTGGCTGCACTCCATATTGAGGAGGTGGAACAGTATAACCGGGTGCATAGCCTCCTCAGTCGGGCTGAGTTTCCAGACCCGGACAGCCCGGTGGGCCTTCTCTCCGGCGGCTGGCGTAAACGGCTGGCTATCTGTCGGGCCTTGGTGGTTCATCCGGATGTGCTGGTTATGGATGAGCCCACCAATCATCTGGACATTGAGGGTATTCTCTGGCTTGAAAAGTTGCTCAAGGCCTCGTTGCCGGAAAGCCCGGATGCCTATCTCATGGTCAGCCATGACCGTCGCTTTCTCGAAAACACGGTCAGCCGGATCGTTGAGCTTTCAGCGGCCTATCCAGAAGGGACTCTTCAGGTTAACGGTAATTATTCAGCCTTTCTCGAAAAACGGGAACTCTTTCTGGAGCAGCAGCAGGAGCAGGAAGAACGGCTGGCCAATAAGGTGCGGCGGGAGAACGAGTGGCTCAGTCGCGGCCCCAAGGCCAGGGCCACCAAGGCCAAGTCGCGCAAGGATGCAGCCTATCGGTTGCAGGATGAGTTATCGGTGGTTAAGCAGCGCAATCGGGTAGGCACGGCTGTGGATATTTCCTTTGACGGCACAGACCGCAAGACCAGGCAGCTGCTGGTTGCCGCCGGGATCAGTAAGGGTTTTGAGGGGCGCAGTTTGTTCAGTGACCTTGATCTGACCCTGTCACCGGGTACCCGGCTCGGCCTGCTGGGTCGGAACGGCTGCGGCAAGTCCACCCTGATGCAGATTTTGGCGGCTGCTGGCTCTGATGATGAGAGCAGCGGCTTGCAACCGGACAGCGGTACCGTCACCACGGCGGATAATCTCCGTATTATCAGCTTTGATCAGCGGCGGGAGCAGCTGGATCAGGAGCAGACCCTGCGCCGGGCTTTGGCCCCGGACGGCGATTCAGTGGTTTATCAGGATCGCTCTATCCATGTGGCCTCGTGGGCCCAGCGTTTTCTCTTTCGCACGGATCAGCTGGAAACCCCGGTGTCCCGCCTTTCCGGTGGCGAGCAGGCCCGGATTCTGATCGCCTCGCTCATGCGTCAGCCCGCTGACATCCTGCTTCTGGATGAGCCCACCAATGATCTGGATATTCCCTCCCTCAATGTCCTGGAGCAGAGCCTGAACGAGTTTGCCGGGGCTTTGGTTCTGGTCACCCATGACCGTTTTATGCTGGATCGGATCTGTGATCAGGTTCTCGGCTTTGACGGGCAGGGCAATGCCTCTCTGTTTGCTGATTACGGGCAATGGCTGGCAACTCTTGATGGAGGCGGTAAAGCAGAGGAAGAGAAAAAGCAGCGCAAGAAAAAGAATGCGACCAAGGCTGCTGCTCAAAAAACCGTGAAAAAGCTCTCCTATATGGATCAGCGCGAGTACGATCAGATGGAAAAGAAAATCCTGGAAGCGGAGAGTCGTCAGGAGGAACTGGAGACTGAAATACAGACTCCGGAAACAGCGGCGGACCCGGCCAAGCTGGCTGAGTGCTGCGAGGAGCTGGAGCTTGTACAGCAAGAGATAGTTGATCTGTACAGCCGTTGGGAAAAGCTGGAGGCCTTGCGGAATGGCGACTGAGCAACATCCTCCCTGCCCGACCTGCGGCGGTAGCGGGCAGCTCAATTTTTTTAAAGGGGAAAGTCGCTTTCTTCTCTCGGTTGAGGAATGTCCGGTCTGTTGCGGGTTTGGGTATATGCAGGAAGAGGACCATGCTGATCGCGAGGAAAATCCGGAGGAGAAAACCGGAAAACCGGTTCCCAAGGGTTGACAGCTGCCTGAAGGTACAATAATATCGAAGCGATATATTTTATATGAAAGTACGGCCTGACTCCTCGGAGTCGGGCGATCAACTTTCATGTTTTGTTGTCCCTCCCCGGAGGGGAGGGATGGGAGTTTATATGAAAGTTCCGGGTAACTCCTTGGAGTTACCCGATAAGCTTTCATTTTTTGTTGTCTCACCCCCCAAGGGGGGGAGATGGGAGTTTATATGAAAGTGGTCTGCGGCCTGCCTGCCATTTTTATTTTTTCATCCCGGCCCGGGATGAGAGTTAACAGGATTGCAGTATATTACAGCAATCCTGATTATTCATTTCCGTTAATCCTCTTAAGGATAAGGAGTATGTATGACTGTAGCAAAATCAGGAGACAGCGTCAAAGTTCATTACACCGGCAGTCTGGAGGACGGCACCGAGTTTGATTCCTCTGTGGGCGTTGCTCCGCTGGAGTTCACCTTGGGCAGCGGTCAAGTGATTGTCGGGTTTGATGAGGCAATTACCGGTATGGAGCCGGGTGAAAAGAAAAGTGTCACTATTCCTGCGGAGAAGGCCTACGGTCAACGCAATGAAGAGATGGTGATCAGCGCACCGCGTGATCAGGTGCCTGCGGATATCACCCCGGAGGTCGGGCAGCAGTTGCAGCTTGCCGGCCCCAATAATCAGCCCATCATGGTGAAAATCACCGAGGTAACGGATGAGCATATTCAGCTGGATGCCAATCCTCCCTTGGCGGGCAAGGATCTCACCTTTGAGTTGGAGCTGGTTGAGATCGCCTGAGCGGGTGTACGACGGTGTTACGATGCAGGGGCGGAGCTGATTGTTCAGTTTCGTCCCTGCTCAACATTTCCTTTGCTTTGCATCGGCTTACCGCGTTCAGCCGAGAAGCCCTTTTGCAGTCC
>MTKS01000202.1 GCA_004028495.1 Candidatus Electrothrix marina | reverse complement strand
GCGGGGTCGGGTGGCCAAGGCCCGCATAATCTCCACCCTTCTCCTCTCGCCGCCGGAAAGAGCATGTCCTTTATTTTCAGCCAGATATTCTATCTTGAGTTCCGCCATTAACTCGCTGATGCGATTATTAATTTCATTACGAGTTAATCCCAGCGGCTCCAGGACAATCCGAACATTCTCTTCAACCGTCAATTTTTTAAACACCGAAGGTTCCTGCGCCAGATAGGTAATGCCCCTGGACGCACGCCGATGAATAGGAAGCCCCTGAATTTCCCTGTTATCAAGAAAAATCGCCCCGGATGTCGGCCGGATAAAACCGACAATAGAATAGAAGGTGGTGGTTTTCCCGGCGCCGTTCGGCCCTAACAGACCGACTATAGAGCCGTTCCGCACCTGCAGATTCACCTGATCCACCACCCGGCGGGCGCGATACTCCTTGACCAGATTTCTGGTTTCCAGGATGGAGACGGGTTTCATTATTTCTTTTTCTTATCAGAATTCGGAACGATAGTAGCTTTGACCCGTTCCTGTTTTTTGCCTTTTCCCGTTGTCGTCTGGGCACGGTCAACTTCAGACCGTTTTTCATCAAGATAATAGGTAATGGTTTTTCCGGAAACCATATTTTTTCCCTGCCAGGTCTTGGCGTTTCCGTGCAGAATCACCTTGCGCGCATCGGCGAAATAGTCCATCCGTTCACCGGTACCGAGCCAGTCTTCCTGGGTAATTTTAACGTTACCGACACAGATCATTTTCTCCACCTGACGGGACTGACCTTTCGGTTTCTTCGGATCATTCGGCTGATAATAAATTGTCATTTCATCGGTGCGAATGGTTACCTTGCCCTGACTTGCATCAACATTACCGATAAAAACCACAGAATTTTTCTCTTCCTGAGAAATCATACGATCCGCTTCAATATTAATCGGCTTATCATCATTCTGACAGAATCCCGAGCCGATAGCCAGCAGAAGAACACCGGAGATGATAGCCGTCTGAAGGGTTTTTCGAGCTGGCGACAGAAAAAAACGCATTATTCTATACCTGTAAAGAGTTTTTCTTTAAGAGCAACCAAGGGGCTGCTCGGTCATAAATCCGGTTTCGCTCAAACAAAAAAACAGGAATCTTTCCGTTATGCCGGAACGATCCCTGTTTGTCAACAAAATATCCTGCCCGTGCCGCTACATGCTACACTGTGAGATCCTCTCTCACCTGCTTGCGCGGGCCGCCATGCCTGGATGTGGACCAATCACGAATAGGAGCTGATGCTGTCATTTCCTCTTGACGTTGCAAGCACCCCATACGGTCATAAATCATCTGCCATACGCAATCCACCTCGGAGTTAATTTCGCACCGACCATTGACAGAACCGCCACAGGGGCCGTTCATCAGGCTTTTAGCGCAACGGGCCACCGGGCACAGGCCGCCGGTCAGGTGCAGAACACAGTCGCCGCAGCCGGCGCATTGTTCAGTCCAGATACCCTGCTCGGCAGAGCCGCCGAAAAAAGTAGTGTTCAGTGCCGGAAACACGTTGTCCTTAGGACGCAGATTCGCAATGAAGTTGACCCCGACGCCGCAGGCCGTGGATACAATCGCATCGTACTGCCCTTTGAACTGATCAATGGCGTCTATATATTCTTTATCGCATTGACGAACCAGAGAAGCGTCAAAAACTTCAGCGCTTTTCCCTGCTTTTTTCAGGCCGAGCCGAATGAGCGAGGCCAAGATCTCGGCCTCCCGCTCTCCGCCTGCGGAACAGACTGTTACGCAGCCCCGACAGGCCAGTACCAGAATCTTTTTGCAATCCTGAACCATCTCTATTATTTCAGCCAAAGGCTTCCGTTCAGCAACAATCATATAGAACTCCCGAAAAAGCAGGGGTTAGTAAAATCAGATAAAAGTCATCGTCGTGCATAAACTGCTCTAAGCTGCCCTGAGCCCACTCCGAGCCGCTCTGTCTTCTAAAAAGGAGACGGCCCCAGTTCAGTAACAAGCTTATTCATTTCCTGAGCAGCACCGACGAATTCCGGATGCAGTCCGCGCGGAAGAAAAAACATTTTTGCCCGTTCCTTTTCCACACCAAGCTCACCCAAGGCCGAGCGTACGGCTTCCACACGTTTGGCGGCCCGTTGGCTGCCCTTTACATTATGACATCCGTCAGCCGGACATCCGACCACATAGACTCCATCAGCTCCGTCCTCAAAGGCCTTGAGGAGAGTTGTTTCCTCAAGTTTTCCGGTACAGACGACGCGGGTCATCTTGATATTCTCGGGAAAGTTTAACTGCTGAAGCTCATGCCCCTCATCGGCGCAACTTTGCTGAGAGGTATAATGACAGCTGAACAAACGTATGTCCGGTGTAAAACTCATCGAATCTGCTCCACGTATATTAATTAGTTCCGCAGGCGGCGATCAGTCGCTCGTCCTCGGATTCATTCAGGGTAATGGCCTGTGCGGGACATTCTGCAACGCAGATACCGCAGGCTTTACAGTCCGTCACATTAATCGCTGCAATTCCGCCTTCATCAATCTTGGGCACTTCCCACGGGCAGACCCGAACGCAGGTCAGGCAGGAAACACAAAGGTCACGCTGTACCTGTGCGGCCTTGCCTTTTTCCACCAACTGCTCTTCGGTAATATACCCTTTTTTCAAGGCCAGAGCGGCCAGGGTTCCCATGATATCGGCAAAGCTCACATCCTGCGGACAGACAAAGACGCAGCTGCGACAACCGGAACAATACCACAGCAGATCGGACTTGAGCAAACGCTCCTCCATACCCATACGAACCATGTGGATGATCTTGCGGGGATCAAAATCAGGAACAGCCTGACTGACCGGGCAGGCACCGGAACAGGCACCGCAGGAAAAACAGGAGTTCAGGTGCTGACCACCGGGTTCCGCAACCACTTCAGCACTGAATCCGGGATTGATTTCAAATGTTTTCTTTGACATACCATCACCACATTGAGCAATTATATTCTCTGATCATTATATTCCAGCAGACCGAACGAGTACTGAATCAGAAAACGGTAGGAGTACTAAATGACAACTGAAACAAAAAATGCTGATACATTGACAAGCTCTGCTACATTATTAGCCAAACATAAATATCCCATTTTTGTCATTTTGTCAACGGAACGGTTCATAATTTGTAAGATTGGAGGGGGAAAACTCCTGCGTTATGGGCTGCAAAGTTTTTTTCATGCAGGTTGTGAGGGAAGGGAAGGAGGGTTGTGGCGAGAGAGTGGGAAAGGGTCGCCAGCGTGGGCTGATGGCTCCCTTTTATTCCACATAAATCCATTATGCGATGTTATTGGGATGTTTAATTTTTACATTTCTTACAGGTGATTTTTTCATGGGTTGATACCCAATGATCAGAATGTTTTTTGGTATCAACGCCGCATCCTGTTTTGCCGCCTTTAGTTCCCTTATGCACTACTCCTGTAGGGTGATGTTTTACCGCCATTTTTAATTCCTCTTGGTTTAGGTTTGTTGTTATCTCACATAAGATCAATTATGCGATTTGTGCTGCTGCACCGCTAAAATGACGGAGTTAAGGGGAGCACTCCCTATTGTTCGACAAAATAACATCTTGTTTTTAAAGGCCTTTAAAATCTGATTTGCCCTTTTGAGCTTCCTCTTTAATTTTTCTTTTATATTTACGATTTGCATGATGTGTTAAATCCTCCAAGCCATATATTAAAAAATGCTTGAAGTGACTTTCGGTACAGCCCCCATAAGCTTTTTCAGAAGCTCTTTCCATTGGTCTATTAGAGAAGTAATAATCATCACTACTAAGCCACCCTTTTTTATATTTTTCAGATAAATATTTTACCAAGGAAATACCTTTAATATGGCATTTTTCATATTCCATAAATGGACTGTATGCATCTATTGATATAACTATATTATCAATATCAGTGCTGACTTCTAAAGTTTTAAAAATGTCATGACCTATCTTTTTTTTGTATACA
>MTKS01000201.1 GCA_004028495.1 Candidatus Electrothrix marina | reverse complement strand
TTTTCGTTATGATAGCCCGGTAAAGGTACTTTTCCCATTCACTTTTCCGCCAGCAATTCCCGAAGGTATGCCAAATGACGTAATAAGGGGGTATCCACTTAAGGCGGGACACCCGGTGACATCAACAACTTAACGCCACAGCCCGTTTTCGTTGTCGAGGTCGCGGCAAGTCATCGATTGTTGCAAGCACAGTCTCAAAAAGGTCGGGGAATGAACGCCCGAAAAATCGTGCTGCCGGTGTCGTCCCATCTCAATAAAAAGGGTCAGAGTAAAATTAAATCTTGCGCCAGGATACGATAAATTATAGATTTACCACACAACCTCATCTAACCAATTGAAAACTCAATGCCCCGACTCCCGAGAATATCCCCCATAGGCATACCGGTTCATGTCATTCAACGCGGCAACAACCGTCAGGCCTGCTTTGTTTCCGAGGAAGATCATGGGGCCTATGCAGGTTGGCTTAAGGAGTATTCCCGGAAATATAGCGTAGAAATCCACGCATGGGTCATGATGACAAATCATGTCCACCTCCTGTGTACTCCCCGGCAGGACGGAGGAATCAGCCAAATGATGCAGTCCCTGGGTCGTCGCTATGTTCAATACTTCAACTCTGCCTATCGCCGGAGCGGAACGCTGTGGGAAGGACGTTTTAAATCCTGCCTGGTTCAGGAGGAACGCTATCTCCTGGAGGTTTATAAATATATAGAACTGAATCCTGTTCGGGCAGAAATGGTTGCAGACCCCAGAAAATATACTTGGTCCAGCTATCAGGTCAACGGGTTGGGCAAGAGATCTGAGTTATGGACACCGCACCGGAAATATCTCTCTTTGGGAGCCACCCCACAAGATCGGCAAAAACAGTATCGTGAGCTTTTTACTCATCACGTCGATGATAAGTTATTGGAAGATATACGAACCAACACCCATAAAGGTATGGCTTTCGGAAATGATCGATTTAAAGACGAGCTGGCAACACTAACAAGAAGGCGCCTCAAACCAAAAAAGAGAGGGCGACCTGTGGGGTGGCGAAAAAAGAAAAATTAATTTTACTCTGACCCTCTTTATAATTTTGAGTTCAAATGCGCCAAGGCTTTTTCTTGTTGCTCTTGATTTAATGCCAAGTTTTTATCTCCTATATTAGGTAGGTGAACTATCTACACTTTTGCCAACAATCTCCAGAAACGCCGACTCATCAACAACCGTAACCCCCATTTCCTGCGCCTTTTTCAGCTTACTTCCAGCCTTTTCCCCGGCCACAAGCTGGGTATCTGTTTACTCAGCCCGAAACCACCCTGCCGCCTCGATCTTTGACCAGCCACCGGTGTGCTTCGACGAATCTGTGCGGAGCGGCTATTAACGCTATCTTTTTCTGCTTGGACGTTGAGTAAGTGCTGACCCAGCTGAAGACTTTGCTGCTTTGCTAGATGTTTTTGATCTCAAAGTTTTTGATGCAGCAGTTCCTGCCTTTGTCGTTGTAAATCTGGAAGGAGCTTTTCTTTGGGATAAAGCAGAGCCTGCTGCTGATTTGGCAGCCTTACTTGCTGTCTTGCTTCTCAACACTCTTGATGCTGCCGTTGCTGTTTTTTTGCTCGTTACTTCTTTCTTTGCCATGTTGTTGTTCCTCTATAGTTAAATTTTCACGTAACTCTGCACCAATCTGGACAGGAGATGTATCGTTTAAAACAAAAAAAGCGACAATTACAAGCAAAGCAGCAAATAAAAGTGCGCTTGCAAAGCCGCCTGCCAAATTGACACCAAACTGTGGCCAAAATTTCTTTGTTTCTCTTATTTCATTGACGATAATGCTCTCTTCTATTTCTTTACGTTGTTCTTCCAAAACCAGTTCGATAATGTCATTTGAGTAATCTTTCAACCTAGCTTCAGCTGTATCTTTCGCTCGTAACAAAACACCTTCTGGCTGCTGCTCATACCAGTTTTGTACTTCTTCATATGATGGAGCAGCATCATTATTAGCTCTTTGGTGTTTCATCCATTCAATTTTCTGCTCCTCAATCACTGCAAAAGCTACAAGCCCCAAAAGCCAATGATCATCAGAGTTCTCAACTAATTCATTATACAAATCTTCAGATCCTGAAAACTTTTCCATGATCTTCCTCAACTATATTTATTGTACATTACCAGTAGTAATTCTCCCAACAATCCCCAAAAACTCCTGCTCATCCACAACCTTCACCCCCATCTCCTGCGCCTTTTTCAGCTTACTTCCAGCCTTTTCCCCGGCCACAAGATGGGTAACCTTCTTACTCAGCCCAGAAACCACCCTGCCGCCCAAATCTTTGACCAGCTGCTTGGCCTCGTTGCGCGACATCTGAGTGAGGGTGCCGGTAAAGAGAAAAATAGCCCCTTCCAGAGGAGTGTTTTCGGTATTCCCCTGAACCACCGTTTCTATGGTCAGGCCAAGCTCCAGCAGATTCTCGATCATTGTTCGGTTTTCGCTGTTGGCAAAATACTCGGTCAGGCTCATAGCGGCCTGCTCGCCAATCCCTTCCACAGCCAGCAGATCATCTTTTTTTGCTGCCAGCAGATCGTCAAGGGTGCTGAAATGGCGGGTTAACAGCTCCGATGTCATTTCGCCGACATACCTGATCCCCAAGGCCCCGATGAAACGGGAGAGGGTAGGATGCGTTGCCTCGGCGATTGCCAACAGCAATTTCTCCGCAGATTTTTCACCCCAGCCGTCAAGGACAGCCAGTTTTTCTTTCGGGAGACGAAAAATATCTGGAATCTCCTGGATTAGCCCGACTTCCATGAGCTGCTCAACATTTTTGCGACCAAATCCGTCAATATCAAGCCCTGCTTTGCCGACAAAATAGATCATCCGTTGCAGCTGCTGGGCCGGGCAAAAGAGATTGATACAGCGGGTCACAGCCTCGCCTTCAGGACGCTGGAGCGGCGCGTCGCAGATCGGGCATTGGGTCGGGAAGACAAGAGGCAACTCTTCACCGGTGCGCTGTTCCGTGATGGGCTTGACGATCTCCGGAATAACATCTCCGGCCCGTTGGATAAGGACCGTGTCCCCGATCATCAATCCCTTGCGCTCAATTTCATCCTGATTATGCAGGGTTGCTCGGCGAACAATGACGCCTTCAACCTCAACCGGTTCCAGCAGCGCCACCGGGGTGATCGCACCGGTCCGGCCTACTTGGAAATCAACTCCGGTCATGACGGTTGTCGCCTGAGTGGCAGGAAACTTCCAGGCTGTGGCCCAGCGCGGAGCACGGGTGGTATTGCCCAGCCGTTGTTGCAGAGCAAAATCAGCCACCTTGATCACCATGCCGTCGACCTCATAGGCCAATTCATGACGAATTGCAAGAAGATGATGATACTGCGCTTCCACCTGCGCAAGGGTGCTGCAAAATTTGATCAAGGGATTGACCGGAAAACCCAGTTGGCCGAGCCAGGAGAAAAGTTCCTCCAAGTCAGCGCAGGGAGCCGCCTCAATATCAGCCACTCCGTAGACATAAAAGCTGAGCGATCTGGAGGCTGTCACCTTGGGATCAAGCTGACGCAGGGAACCGGCAGCCGCATTACGCGGGTTGGCAAAGAGGGCCTCTCCCTGCTCTGCCCGCTGTTCATTGAGCTGAAGAAAGGCCTTACGCGGCAAAAAAACTTCCCCCCGCACAACCAACTTTTCCGGGATTAATCCTCCCTCATTCCCTTTTTTTGCTGCCAGCCGCAAAGGGATGGTCTGCACTGTCTGCAACTGGGCCGTAATATTTTCACCGACCAGACCGTTACCCCTGGTGGAGCCCTGGATCAGCAGGCCGTTTTCATAGATCAACTCAACCGCTAAGCCGTCCAGCTTGGGTTCTGCCAAATAGGTCGGTTGCGCTGTTGATTGCAGATAGCGTTGAATTTTCTCCTCAAAGCTCAGGAGTTCCTGGGCATTGAAGACGTTATCCAGGCTGAGCATGGGCACGGCATGGGCAGCCTCTGCAAAGGCATCAAGCGGCTCA
>MTKS01000200.1 GCA_004028495.1 Candidatus Electrothrix marina | reverse complement strand
AACCGCATGATTACAGCAGACCTTGGAACAATAGTTCAGGTCATCACCGCGTGAACCGGCACACTGCACCATAACAATGGACTTGGGTGCTTTACCGTCCGCAGCCAGCTGATGCTCCAGCTCGGTCTGGGTAACCACCTTGTCATTCTCTTCCAGCAGATAGCCTTCAGGCCGATGCTCATGACCACCGGTGGCCAGCACCACAACGCCGTGATCAACCGTATGCTCGGCACCGCCCTCTTCCGCAACCACAGAGGAAAAGTTGCCGATAAAGCCGGAAAAGTCTTTCAGCTCGGCCTTGGTCAGCACATCAATATGCTTGTTCGCCTCAACCTCGGCCACCAGTTTGTGCAGATGCGAGGCTGTTTCATCAAGATTCAGGGTATGATTGAGCAGCCCTAGGCTACCGCCCAGCTTTTCGCCTTTTTCCACCAGCACAGAGTCAAAACCCTGCTCTGCCAAGTTCAACGCCACGGTCATCCCGGCAATTCCTGCCCCGATAACCAGAGCCTTGGCAGTAACCGGCACGGTCTGCTCCGGCAAAGGCCGCATTCCTCTGGCCTTGGCCACAGCCATGCGTACGAGATCTTCTGATTTATCCGTGGCCGCTTCCGGCTCGCCAGCATGGACCCAGGAACATTGATCGCGAATATTGACCATCTCGATCAAGCAACGGTTCAGACCGGCATCCTTGAGCGTTTCCTGAAAGAGCGGCTCATGGGTTCGGGGTGAACAGGCGGCAATGACCACCCGATTCAGATTATGTTCAATAATCCTGTCCTTGAGCGTCTTCACAGCATCCGCAGAACAGGAATAGAGGGAATCGGTATGGTACACAACCCCTTCCATGCCCTCAACCGAGTCTTCCACCTTACGGACATCAACCACTGAGGCAATGTTGATACCGCAATGACAGACAAAGACCCCGATGCGAACCTCTTCATCCATCGGTTTCTCGTCCGGATAGGACTTATGAACAACCCCCAGTCCGCGCTGTTGTTGCAGCATGCCAGCCACAATACCGGCTGTTGCCGATGCCTGGGTAACTGACTCAGGGATATCCTTGGGTCCCTGAAAGGCCCCTGCCACAACTACCCCTTCCACGCTGGTGTTTAGCGGATTAAAGGTATCGGTTTTGGCAAAATCATAATGATTCAGCTCAATACCGGTGATGTCGGCAATACCCTGAGCATCCTTGGGCGCTTCCAAACCGACCGACAGGACGACCATGTCAAAAGGCTTGAACTCGTGTTTTCCATCCAGGGTGGAGTAGGTCAAGCGAAGGTTATTCTCCCAAGGGGTCACACCAGCCACCTTGGCACGAACAAACTTCACGCCCATGTTTTCCGCTCGTTCCCTGGCCTTATCAAAATCCTTGCCCTGGGTGCGGATATCCATGTAGTAGACGGTGATGTCTACTTCCGGATCATGCTCCTTGGCAACCATTGCTTCCTTGATTGCGTACATACAGCAAACCGAAGAACAGTAACCGTTATTGCAACCCAGATCCCTGGAACCAACGCATTGGATAAAGGCCATGGATTTGGGATGGCGACCGTCGGAGAAGCATTTCACCTCGCCGAGGAAGGGTCCCGAAGCCGTGGTCATACGCTCAAACTCAACAGCGGTCACCACGTCCGGGTGCTCGCCATAGGAGTATTTCTCCAGCGTGGCGTCATCAATCCTGCCGAAGCCTGGTGACAACACCATTGCCCCGACCTTGATCTCAACCTCTTCCGGCTGCTGGCTGAAGTCAATGGCATGACTCTGGCAAACCGGCACGCAGATCTGGCAGGTATCGTGCTGCACAGACATACAGGCCGAAGGATCAATATAATATGTCGCAGGCACGGCCTGGGCATAATCGATATGAATAGGACGAGTCAGAGACAGTCCTTCATTGTACGCATCTGAAAGATGCTTGGGACAATATTGGGTACAGAGCCCGCAGGCTGTACACTTGTCCGCATCAATATAACGAGGGCGTTTCCGTACCTTAACGGTGAAATCACCCGGTTTTCCGTCCAATGCCAAAAGATCCGCATTGGTTATCATCTCTATATTTGGAGACCGACCGGCCTCTACCAGCTTAGGTGCAAGTATTCAGAGAGAGCAGTCATTGGTCGGAAAGGTTTTGTCGAGCTGGGCCATAACCCCGCCCACAACCGGTGCTTTTTCCAGCAGGTAGACGTAATAACCAAGTTCAGTCAGGTCAAGGGCGGTTTGTATCCCGGCGATACCTCCGCCCACGACCATGACTGATCCGGCCCTGTGTTCCATTCCTTTTCCCATTGCAATCTCCAGTGTTTATTGATTGGTTCAACGTTTTTATATTCTCTGCTCTCGACAGTTCCCAACGGAGTCAGCCAAGATGTGATGTGAACGCTATTATAAAGCTAACTGTATACATCACCAGTCCAACTTGTCCAGGGTTACCCCTTGATGATTCGGTTCATTTCGAGCCTCCTGAATACTTTCAACCATACCGTCAATGGATCGCAGGTATTCATCATCACTAATATATTCAGATTGATCTAATATTTTAATTTCGTTTTTAAAGTGTGTCAGAAGCCACAAGAACTTCTTCAGAATGCCGTCGTCTATTTTCAACGCGAGTATAATTATCTATATCTCGGTATTTTTTCAGTCCTCAAAAACAACCCCGAGATCAACCTTGATGCCTGTCATATCTTCCAAGACACCTTCGTGATAAATTTTTGTTTCGACCTGTGACTTTACAGTAATACTGTGTGTTTGCGGATGCACTATCCATACCGAAGGAACACCGGAACCGACATAAAACTCAGCCTTTTTGATCAACTCATTCATTGTCTGACTGGGCGAAACAATTTCTATAGCCAGCAACGGAAGCTCTTCTGTTTTAGGCTCGTCCTGCTCGCTTATAAAATGCAGTATTTTTCTTTTATAAACTGAAAGATCAGGTTGATAGTCGGCACCATCAATCACCACGGTCAGCTCAGAATGCGCCCTGAACTCCTTCTGTTTAACAAGTTCACCGCCTATATTGATAGCTATCGCTGAATGATAAAGACTGGAACTCGTTAATGCCATGATTATTGGTACGCAAACACCCCTTGCCTAGCGGCTCAACCGAAAAACTGCTCATATTTATCATGGTTACCAATCCAAAACCAAGTGACAGTGTCTTCGTCAAGAACACCAAGTGCTCGGTAGGCAAGCGTCACTCTCACCGACCAGATATTTTCACTCTGGTTAATGCATTTAAAACGTAGAGACGGATGAAACGGGGCATCAATCCATAATCGATATGCTTTCTTTGTCCTCTCCCTGATGTCCCGGTCAACCTTACGGTACTGTTTCCAAAAAGACGGGACAGTTGCGGACCTCATAATTCTTCAATATCTAAAGGTGCTGATTTCCCTTCCTTAATTTCTCTACGTACCTGCCTCGCTGCTGCTGCTAGTTTACCTTGAGTTTTGGAAAATGAATTGTTCCAGCGAGCCTCGTCTTTCAGCTCTTCAATATATTCTCTTATGTGTTCAACCACTTGATCCGTGAAATGCTCCGGTAATGTCTCAAGCATTTTTGAAATTGTAACAGCTGCTTCCGTGGCCATATCTATATCCTCTTTTGAAATTTAACATTTCAATGGCACATGATTGGTGCGTAAAAGCACCCTACACGGCTATCTTTTTCAGTCTTGCCTTTATTTTTCTGTCCAAATCTTGTAATTGCTTTTGAGTAAGTTGTTTTAATGAGTCAATTTGTTTTTTGGGCATTAGCTCTTCATTTGCAAATTTATATACTTCTTCCTTATTCATTCCTAATTGTGTTGAGGCCGCCCATATTGCTGTATAAAATTGTTTTTTCCATGCAGCCGGATTCCTCCGCCTCACTTTGGGTCGAGCTTTTGCTCTTTCAGTTTGTATAATTTTAATTGCTTCTTCAGCATGACCTGAAGGGATCTCTCGATAGCTTGGAATTTGAAAATGATCATAAGTACCCGACCAAAATTATTCTAACAAAA
>MTKS01000199.1 GCA_004028495.1 Candidatus Electrothrix marina | reverse complement strand
TGATTTCAAGGTGTTGAAAGAAAAGGTCAACAAGGTTGTTGACGAACTGGATCACTGTGATTTGAATGAGCATCCGGCCTTTCAGGATCGCAATCCTTCTTCCGAGCATATAGCGACCTTCCTTTTTGAGCAGCTGGCGCAGGTCTTGAATACAGACCTCTCTGTCCTCTACTCGGTAGAGGTTCGGGAGACCGATACCAGCGGCGTGATATATTACGGTGCCTGATTCCGATTCTCTGCTCGTTTCAGAGCTTTTTTACTCTATTCAGGGGGAGTCCACCAGGGCCGGGCTTCCCTGCGCCTTTGTTCGCCTCTGCGGCTGCAACCTGCGCTGCTCCTATTGTGATTCCCGCTATACCTGGGAAGAAGAGGGCAGGGTGATGAGCATTGAACAGGTGTGTACCCGGCTTGAAGATTTTCCCGGAGTCATGGTGGAAATCACCGGCGGTGAACCGCTTGTACAGGAGGCTGTGTATCCTCTCCTGCACAGGCTCGCAGCCGGCCGACGGGAGGTACTGCTGGAAACCGGCGGCAGCCTGAGTATTGAGCGGGTTCCGGCGGAGGTCGGTGTCATCCTTGATGTGAAAGTGCCTGATTCCGGAATGACGGAACAGAATCATTGGCCCAATCTTGCCTTGCTGGAGCAACGTCGAAAAGCAGGCAGTCGTGATGAGATCAAGTTTGTTCTCTGTTCACCGGAAGACGTGGCCTGGGCAGTGGATACTGTTCGTCAACATAAACTGACAGAACTGGTTCCGGTCCTTTTTTCTCCGGTCATTGATCGATTATCTCCCGCCTTGCTCGCTGATTTGATTTTGCAGGAGCAGCTGCCGATCAGGTTGCAACTGCAACTGCATACGCAAATTTGGCCCGATGTCCGGAGAGGGGTATGAACGTCCTTCCTCACTTCTTTACTTTATCCAGGAAAAAAAATGCCTGATATTCACTCAACAAAATTGGCTGTTATCGGTCTCGGTTATGTCGGTTTACCCTTGGCTGTGGAATTCAGCAGGAAGATACCCTGTGTCGGCTTTGACCTGAAAGAACAGCGGATTGCTGAATTGCGCCAAGGGCTTGATACAACCCGCGAGGTGAGTTCCGAAGAACTGGCTGGCATAGAGGATCTCCATTTCACTTCGCTCATTGAGGATCTGCGGGATTGTAATGTTTTTATCATCGCCGTACCCACCCCTATTGATAAAAATAAGCGACCGGATCTGCGTCCTTTGGTGGGGGCTTCGCGTACAGTCGCGCAGGTGCTGAAACCCGGTGACGTGGTGATCTATGAGTCAACAGTGTATCCCGGTGCCACTGAAGAGGTCTGTATTCCGATCCTGGAAAAGGACTCCGGTCTGGTTTATAATCAGGATTTTTTTGCCGGATACAGCCCGGAACGGATCAATCCCGGTGATCATGAGCACCGTCTGCCCGCCATTGTCAAGGTGACATCCGGCTCAACGCCGAAGATTGCCGACTTTGTTGATGACCTTTATACGATGATTATCACGGCAGGCACCTTCAAAGCCACCGGCATTCGAGTGGCCGAGGCTGCCAAGGTTATTGAAAACACCCAGCGTGATGTCAATATCGCCTTAGTCAATGAATTGGCCCTGATTTTTAACCGCCTGGGGATTAATACCCTGGAGGTGCTGGAGGCGGCAGGCACCAAATGGAATTTTCTGCCCTTTCGGCCCGGTCTGGTGGGTGGGCATTGTATAGGAGTTGATCCTTATTATTTGACCTATAAGGCACAGCAGGTGGGCTACCATCCGGAGATGATCCTTGCCGGGCGACGGCTGAATGATGATATGGGCCGGTATATCGCCTCGGAAGTGGTGAAGCTGATGCTCATGAAACGTATCCATGTGGCGGATGCCAAAATCCTCATCCTCGGCCTGACTTTTAAGGAAAACTGCCCGGATCTGCGCAATACACGGGTGACGGATATCATTGATGAGCTGAGTTCTTACGGGGCGAATATCGAGGTCTATGATCCCTGGGCCGACCCGAAAGAGGCGCAACAGTATTACGGGGTGACCATGACCGAGACCTTGTCGGGAAACAGCTATGATGCTGTTGTGCTGGCTGTTGCGCATCAGGAGTTTGTGCAGTTTGACAGAGAGGAACTGGAGCGGATCACCCGTCCGAGTTCTGTGGTCTATGATGTCAAGAATGTGTTGGCAAAGGGCTTGGCTGACGGGTCGTTATAAGGTGTATCAGGTAAAAGGAAAGAAAACCGCAATGTCCTACGGCGATCCGGCAAAATATATCACCCGGCTTTATGTGACCGAAGAGTGTCAACAGGATGATTATGCCCGGGAGATCATTCAGCGGAGCAGGCTGCCGGTCACGGTTATCGGTGATCGGGAACACCCCGATGTTGCCGGGGTCTATCCTGGGAATTTGACCCAGGGGAAACATCATCTTCTGCTCTGCCGGAACAGGGGACGCTTTTTCAAGCCCTGTCCCGCCACCCGTGAGTACACCTGCTGTGAATATCAGGTGCTCAATATCGGCATGGGCTGCCCTATGGACTGTGTCTACTGCATCCTTCAGGCCTATCTCAACAATCCCTGGATCAGCTTTTTTGTCAATAAAGAAGACCTGTTTGCGGAACTGGATCAAGCCTTTGCCGTTGATTCGCAGACCTTTCTCCGGATCGGCACAGGTGAGTTTACAGACAGCTTGGCCCTGGACAGCCTGACCTGTTTCAGTCCCCTGCTGGTCAATTATATGCGGGGTAAGCAGAATGCGGTGCTGGAGTTGAAGTCAAAATCCGTGGTTATTGATAATCTGGAAGGGTTGGAGCACGGAGGGCGTACCTTGGTGGCCTGGTCCCTGAACAGTCCGTCCATTATGGAGCAGGAAGAAATCCGGGCAGCCGGGCTGGAGGAGCGTTTGGACGCCGCAGTCCGCTGTGCCGACTGGGGCTATCGGCTGGCCTTTCATTTTGATCCGATTATCTGGCATGAGGGCTGGGAAGAGGGCTACCGGACAACTATCCGGCGGTTGTTTGCAAAGGTGCCTGCTGATCGCATCGCCTGGATCAGCCTGGGTGCTCTGCGCTATCTCCCTGCCTTACAGTCCATTGCTGCGGAACGGTTTCCGCAGTCGAACTTTTTTTATGAGGAATTTATCGAAGGACTGGACGGCAAGGCCCGCTACTTCAGAAGCCAGCGGGTGGAGATGTATAAGCTCATCGCTGATGAGCTGGCCCGCTTTGCCGATCCGGCCACATGCATTTATTTTTGTATGGAAAGCGAGAACATCTGGCAGGAGGTTTTCGGGTACACCCCGTCGGAACGAGGCGGGTTACGGGCTATGCTGGATCGCAGTGTGCAGCATGATCAACAACACGCTGCTTCTCTCAAGCCATAAGGTCGTCAAATCGGATATCGGGATTGCGTTCCCGGATAACACGTCCGAAAAGTTCCCATATGTATTCAAGACAGTGTGTTCCCTCTCTGCCGGGATTCTTCCATTGGAACCGTGACCGTTGGGGCGTGTAGGGGTCCCCGATTTCAATGATAAACAGGATCTCTCTGCTCATGGTGCAAAATGGTGATTGCGAGGGCTGGATGGCAGGAAGAGTTATTGAGGAGAGTGCTTCCAGCACCTTCAGGTATCCTTTTCTGTTCATCAGGCAATCCGTCTTCCGTCTGTCTCTGATGATGCAGGCGTTAAAGACAGTTTTCTGTCCACTCCGGTCAGTAACGGGCATGGAGAGTGCAATTGTCCGGGTGTAAATAACTCCATCGTCCCTGATTCTTACGGTTATCGATAGCCTGCGGGGCCAGTCGTTTTCAAAGGGGAGTACACGATAGCGTTCGCCTGCCTTCTTTATACGTTTCTCCCATCCCATCGGTAAAGTGACAGATTTTTTCGTGGACATGCCGGATGAGCCTTATCTCGTCCGCAGCAGGCAATGCCGGAAACGCAGCGGCTTGGGCTGTTTGGGTGAGGGCTTGAGCACGGATTGCAGGCTGAGGATTTCAAAGGTCGGTTCCACAGC
>MTKS01000198.1 GCA_004028495.1 Candidatus Electrothrix marina | reverse complement strand
AGGGTAAGCGATCAGACGGTAATTCTCAAATAGTAAACGCTGAGGCGGCGGATTACCAGTAAAAAGGCCGATGAGGCCCGTTGCAAGGCAAGGTTTACTCTGCCTGCCCCTGTCGTAATCGGACCGGCACGAGCCCGCGCACCGAATTGGCCAGATACAGCTCTTCCGCCTTGAGGAGATCCTCCATCCGCAGCACCTGTTCGATCGCCTTGCCCTGTTCCAGGAGCATCCGTCTGTAGGTGCCTTCCAGCAGGCCGCAACCAGTCGGCGGGGTCAGGAGGGGCTTATTCTTTTTTCGGCGAAGAAAAATATTGGTGATCGCGCCTTCAGTGACTTCTCCGGCTGTATTGGTGAAGAGGATATCGTAGCAGCCCAACTCTGCGGCCCGTTGGAATTCTCGGTTATAGAGTTCCCGACGAGTTGTCTTATGGAGACGATGGGGATCGCGGGCATCCACCTGTTCTCGGGAGAAAATAACCTGGGCAGGTTCTTGCCGGACCGAATTACGTAACGGCATAGGGGGCACGGAGGGCACAGAACTCATTTCCAAACGACCGTCCCTGTGAAGCAGCAAGCGTACCCGCCATTGCTCAGCTCCTTCTTTGTTTTTTACGTCCACGCTCAGTTCCGCCGCTCTCTTATCTAAACATCCCCGAATTTCCTCGGGATCATGGCAGAAATGAAAATAGCGGGCAGAATCCTGCAATCGCTCCAGATGGTATTCCAAGAGGAAATAACCGTTTTCAGGGTGCCAGAGCAGGGTTTCGATGAGCTGAAAATCTGCCTTGCTCTTGGTAAGAAAATGGCTCTTGAGTAGGCATTCCTCCCATTCAGCCTCAGCAACCGAGTCCGTAACAATTCCTGAGCCGATTCCCATTCTCCCCTGTCCCTTACTCAGTTCCAAGGTGCGGATCGGCACATTGAAGCAGCTCTGGTCCGGCCCGGTATAGCCGATAGCCCCGCAGTACACCCCCCTGGGCTGTTGCTCCAGCTCGCGAATAATCTCCATGGTGCGGATTTTCGGGGCACCGGTTACTGATCCGCAGGGAAAGAGGGCCTCAATGAGCTGTCGAAAAGGAAGCGGGCTGGTGTCTGCCGCTTTCGGATGCTGTGAATCCTTTTGTTTTTGTTGCGCCTTTTGTTGTGTCCTTTGTTGTACTAAGACCCCATCAATAGTGGAGGTCATTTGCAGGAGGGATTCATAGATCTCCACATCAAAGAGTGAGCGGGGTTGCACCCTGCCTTGCGTTTTTCCCTGCTTTTCCTGATCATCCGCATAAAGAAGCCGCCCCAGATCATTACGGAGCAGATCAACGATCATGACGTTCTCGCTTTGATTTTTTGGATCAGTACGCAGCTCGTGTTGACGCGTTTCATCTTCTGCATTTGTCCTGCCGCGAGACATAGTGCCTTTCATGGGCCTGACCCGGACCTTTTCTCCATCTGCGGCAAAAAAGAGCTCCGGGGAAAAACTGAGAATATCCACCCCCTGGTGACGAATCCAAGCACTGTAGGCCACGGATTGATTGCGGCGCAGGGCCCGATACAGGGCAGCAATCGAGCCCTGGAATCGAAAATCAAAATGGAGGGTGAAATTGACCTGATAGGTATCCCCGGCTCGGATATAGTCCTGAATAGCCTGAATAGCCCGGATGTATTCCTGGCGGGTGATAGTGGTTTCCAGATCGGTACAGGAATAGGATGCATTCTTTTCTTCTCCAAGGTCCCCGAGGGGCCATCCTGTCCCATTGTTGAACAGCCCGCTTTTATGATCAAAGATGAGCGGATTTTCGTAAACCCCAAGCATGGCCAAGGGCTTATCCGCAACATCCGCAACAGGAGATGCGGGAAGGAGTCGACGCAGACAGGGCTCCAGAAGATAACCGAATTCATAGGCCAGCCAGCCGGCAAGGTACTGACCTTGGGCCCGAGCCTGATCAACCCGGTCGAGAAAGTCAGGCACAGAATCACCGGGTCGGCAGCAGAGGTGCGCAGAGGGCTTGCGGAAGAGAAAGGAGCGGTGATTTTCCTCGCTCAGCCGGGAGCTTTCTAAAAAGACAAAATCATCCTCTTGTTCCAGTCGGGAGGTCAGTCGGAGTATAGTGGTATCGTTTAAGGGCTTCATGCACAGGATACGGACGGTTCATTTTTTAAATACGGACAACCGCCTGTTTTCTACTAAGGACTGAAATTCTGCGCAAGGGAATTGCACAGTCGGGACTCTTCTGGGCAGGGTTAATCGGAACATGTCGAATTTCAAGTTGCTTTTCCTGGTTTTGGTGGTAATATTTTTTTGGGAAAAAGGTCAAGAGATTGGCAATCATGGAGCTATCCTGTCCCGTAGGGGGGCAACAGGTTGAGGGTAACTTGAATATGTGTTTAGCAATATATATCGCCAGTGATAAGCTGCTACCTCTTATCGAATGGAAAGAAGAACACCCCGGATTCAATACACGTTCTTTAAGTAAATATGATCGTGGCGTCAAAAAGCAGTTTACCCTTCCGTTTATAATCTATGCGGGCTCATGTCAAGGCTGTAGTTGTGGATTTTTAAAAGAATTTTTGATAGAAATAAAAGATCTTGAAATGGCTCAGGCCGATTATAACCTGCTTGCGGAGTACCTCCGGGAACATCAAAAAATGGGGAGTAATGTCGAAATCTACTCCTGCTGGGAAGGCGATCAGGAAGCTCAACCCGAGTTCATAGAGCAATTGACGTTGGAAGAGGTTTGCGATCCACAGTTTCAGTTTAAAGAAAAAGCTTATTACAAAATAATGCGATCTTGACACTTGGCAACGTCTGATTGATAAATAAAATTTTTTTCTGCCCGCATTCTTTTATTTTTTGAAGATGCGTTGAAGTCTCAATCAAGCTCACTGGATCTGCTGAAAAATGAGAATCTGGGACATCAATCCAGGCTACCTGAACCGGCAGAGCCTGCTCGGTGAGCACCGTGAACTGCATGGCATTGTCTCCATCATTGTAAACGGCAAAAAGGGATACTCCAAACATCCGGAGACGCTCAGGTGGGTTGATTACGGATGGGCACTCAAAATGCGCCATGAACTGCTCGCAGCTGAAATGTCGTTACGGGGGTTCAATGAAAAAACACCTGTGCTGACAACCTCTAATGAAGGAATCTTCAATGAAGGGGCTTGGCCGGAAAAATACATTGATGCTCCTTGGGAACAGTTCACCCTCCTTGCTGCAAAATATGAGAAAAAAGAACAGGGACGTATTCTTCTCCCCAAAAATGGCCAGCAATTATGGAGTCAGCATAAATATTCTGTCATGGCCCGCAATGTACCTCTCTATAAAAAGATAGGCAGAGAGGTTGCGAACATATCTTCGCTTGATTCGACTGATGAATTCTCCGCACTGGCCGCCCTGCTCACAGAAACGCTGAGAACAGCCCCTTCACCCGGTGGTATCCGCAATGCCCTCCAACATATGTGGGGCTATGTTTCTGATCATGTTCCCGGTTCAGAAAGAAACACGGAGGATTGGTCCTTGAGCAAACTCCTTCAGAGTGTTCAGCAAGGAGTTCTGGAAAATCAAGAACCGTATTTGTTGGCCTCAACAGCTCTCAGCGAGCTGAAGATATGGATACCTGAAGCATAAAGGTTTTTCTAAAAAAAACTCTACAGAAGGAAGAAAAAGAATGAAATGTACAAGTTGCAAAAAAGGAAAACTGGCTCCTGCTTATTTGGATAATTTATTCCCCTGCCATACCTGCTCCCATTGTGCGGGCAACCTCGTTATGTTGAGCGATTATCTGCGTTGGTTGGAAACAAACGAGAACCCGGATTTTGTCAACGCCTCTGACGCAGTTGTTGAAGCCGAGGAAACCTCCTCTGCAATGCTCTGCCCTAAGAGTTCCTCTCTTATGGTCAAATATAAAATTTCCAAAGATAATGACCACAGGCTTGATTTAAGTTCTGCTATCAATGCGGTCTGGCTTGATAAGGGGGAGTGGGCTTTGCTGAAAAAAGAGGGGCTGGCAGGTAAGCTCAACGAA
>MTKS01000197.1 GCA_004028495.1 Candidatus Electrothrix marina | reverse complement strand
TATTGGTTGCCGGCCAGCCGTCGAGATTGACTGTTTCAGGCCCGTATCCCGGTTTGACACGTTGCGCTTCTTCTTTAAATATGCCATATGCATTTGTTAATGCGGTTTCACCGGCATTTGCTGTAATGGACGCCCCCTAGAATACAATCATATGCCACAGTAGTGGCAATATAGCACTTATTTCCGAGAATACGGGTGTGTGTTTCATCCGCAGCGATATGCTCAGGCAGGAGTTCCGCTCGTTTAATTGTTGTTCCGACAATAGAATTTCTGCCGATATGATTTTCCAGGCGATACCAATACATGGGATTTCGGCCGAAAACATGAGCAAGAGCCCAGAAAGGAACGTCGAATTTCCGGAAAAACAAGGCGTCCATGACATCATCTGTAAATCCAGCCACGTACGGCATAATAAAGGATGGTCTGATCGTGTAACTGATGCCGTTGACTTTTATTCTGCGAATAAAAATCGAGAGTTTTTTTGAGTAGTTCATATCTTTCATCAAGCAACCCTTGCTTATATCTAATTGAAATAATTCAGTATACTTGCTTGTTATCCGATCAATATATACACGAAAATCAACATCACTTTTAACGATGTCCGAATAAGCTGTTTTGTGAAAAGGCACACAGATGGTACGGTTTTTTCGAGGAGGTAACGTCATATTTTGTATCCGTCAAGCTGGAATGATAGTTAAATAAATTTCATCAAACTATTTCCACAATATTCAACGGTTGTATACTATAAAATGCCTGCTCCCCTTAATCCGTTATAATCAGGAAAAATAAAATTTGTAGTGCCATAGAAGCAGTCAAAATGTACATATCTTGCTATTATTAAAAGGATTTCATTTTTGAGGTTCACGAACTTGGGCTAAAGAGCCGGAGCTATTCTGGCCTTTTCTCGTTCTTGGTCAATGGCTGCATATCGGGAAGCAGGCCAGTAAGGGGTTTGGGCGGTATCAGCTGTTGGAGCGATGATTTATCGTGCTATCTTGTCGAAAGCAGGAAGGCCGGCAGAGAAAAACTGTTCCGGGAATTGAACAGCGAACGAAGAAAAAAGCTTTTTTTTTCAGCGGGCCGAGCTTCTTGGCTGAATTCGTTTTGTTGTATATATGCCTTCCTCCTTGGATTCTGAGATCATTTTTTTCGTTTGAGCAGAAGATACAACCGGTTGATTTTATGTTCAAAAGGGATTATGCGAGGGAAGATTATCCTGCCCAGGGAATGGGAGAACAGAAGGATCAGCAGCCCCTTGAGGCGAGTACCCCCGCCGAGATTTCCCAGAGGAATGATTTTATTGCGCAGGGTCATGGCAAGTATTCTTCCTGCTTCGCCGTCTCCCAGATCATAATTTTTTCCGGTGACATATTGTTTTTTCATGACAGCGTCTCTCTCCTATGAACGAAGGCGTTCTTTGATCAGGCGTAAAAAAAACTCGGTGCGCAGCAAAGGCCGCCAGCGCAGCTTGAGTCGTGAGCATCTCCACAGCTCTTTGGCAGCAGCAGCTTTGGTTGCCTTATGCTGGCCGTGAAAATCATCCAGATGATGGCGCTGGCAGATCTCTTCAATCTCGCGGGTCTTGGGAAAGGCCATCCTGCTGACCAGCAGATAGTTGAGCCAAGGTTTGACATCGCTAAGCGAATACCCGAGAATGGCGGCGGCAGCAGCGTACTGCTCTGCCCCGGCAAGAATACCTTCCTGCAGGGGGGCAAAAAAACTGTCCTGTTCCTTTTCCGCCTGTCCTACGGCATCATCCTCATGGCGAAAGACCAGTTCATACCCTGCATCGTCTTCTGTGCTCTTTTCGATCAGGCGATATCCGTTCAGGGTGGGATGGGGTGCTCGACAGGCCTCTTCAAAAAGATCTCGATTATAAAGTATTGTTGAAGCGGCCAGATCAAAGCGGTCACGGTCATAGACAATACCGGTGATAGAATTGGCCGGGCTTGTCGGATAGGGTATTCCTCGGGTCGCCCCGAAAAGCAGGCCGTGACAGCGCGGGGCATCAGCCCGGTGAGCGACAGCTCGATGAAGAAAACGCTGAATGGTGCCCAGCCAGCCTATGTCTACCAGAGCCACATCCGGTTGAGCAAAAAAGCCTTGTTCTTCCAAATACCGTTGAAGGGCCTGATGAGCAGGTCGGGTCTGCTTTTTCACCTCTTCCTGAAAGGCCGCTTCCTCCAGCATTTCGTTGAAGCGGAGACGATTCTCCGGGAGAAAGTCCTCATGGAGCGGGGAGAGTACTGTCTCCTGATGGAGTTCGTGTAATGTCAAAATATTCGTGAAGGCATCCGCCTCCAGGCCGAAGACCCGACAGACATCCCGAAAATCCTTATTGCCCGGCGGAAGAAAGACGATATCCGCATGTTCCTGATCAAGTCCGGTATGGCCGCAACTTGCCGGAGCAAGGGCCATCCTGCTGACATAGAGATAGGAAATTTCAGGGAGGTTTTCCATCCCGGCATAGATTTTCGGGATCACCCTGTTCCAGACCTGCTCAAAGAGCCAACCTTCGCGAGAAAAAAAATAGAGGCGTCGTATGCCCGCGTTCAGGCAATGCTCGGCAACCCCTTGGACAAAGGCGGACAGCAGGGGCGAGAAGACGTTAAAGCCCTTCACATACAGAGGGTGCCGGGGGATGTTTTCCGCTTCCAGGGGCAGCATGATCTGTTGCAGGCAACGGCCCCTATAAAAGGGGAGTCCCAATGAGTAATTATGATAACGTTTGGCCAGGGATTTGCGCATTTTTTCCAGACCGTCCCGGAGGACAAGGGCATGGATGCCCTGTTCCGCAGGTCGGCCCCCGTCGGACACCGGGTTATCGCCCACATGCAGCCAGCGTTCATAGCTCAGATCAAAACGTTCCCGGAGCATAGGAAAGGCCTTGCCCGAAGCCTTGGCAAGAAAGCTGTCTGCCGAGGAGACCACGGCATCCACCTGATCAAGAAAACCGGCATGTTCAATCAGTCTTTCCAGATGGGCAGCAGGCAGGTAGACATCCGAGACAACCAGGATTTTTTTACCCTGTTCTTTTAATTTTCTGAGCCAGTTCACCAAATCCTGACGCGGAACAAGAACCGAGTTTTCCACCGCCAGCTCGTAATCCGTAACCTCCCGGAGCAGCCGGTCATCGTCCTGCTCACCGAACACGGCGGTGATGACTCGGCTCATATAATCCGGGTAACATGCCTCGAAATCGTCAAACCGCTGCCCGGTTTCCTGGCGTTGCTCTTTTTCAAAGGTATCACGGAGTTTTTGTACCTGCTGCCAAGTCCAGGTTTTTCCCTGGCCCTGTGCTGTTGCTCTGCTGTTGACCCTGTTACTGATATAACGGGCCACCGCAGGCTTTACCAAGTCTGGATCATGGATACGGCGGATCAGCAGGGTATCAAAAAGATCAAAGGAGACCGTATCAAAATGACTGCTGATCCGCTCCCCTTCTTTAATCAGTTGGTCTAGGGCGTAAAACTGCTGCATATTCATCATAATGCACCGTTCTTTTCAGGTGTTACAAAAGGAGCAAAACCCGACAAGAGCAATCCGGCGAGGATATACATCAAAAAAGCTCCAGAAAGGGTCAGAATAAAACCAAAATAGGTGGCTGCCAAAACACTCAGGACACTGCCGAGGACGGTAAAAAGTCCATTGACGGCCCAGGCCCAGCCCACGGCTCCTCTTCCTTTTGTATGAGAACCGGCAATACCGATGGCAAAGGGCATACCAAGAAAGGTGCCGAGCGGAAAAATGAGAGCAACAGTACCGAGAAGGCGAATCCAGGTCGACCATTGGAGGAAGAAATTGAGCAGAGGTTTCTCCAGCAGCAGGAGCAAGGTGCCGTAGAGCGGAATACCAAGAAAGGGAAGAAAGCGCATTATCCTGTTTTTATCCAGAAAAAAATTTATCTGTCATGTAACTGCCTGTGCCGGCAGCAATTAAAAAGGCAAAGACAACAGCCGCATATGTATAGAGCGGATACCCGATCAGTTTATGGAAGAGTTGAATAAAAATCAATTCAATACTGATGAATCCTGCCCAACAC
>MTKS01000196.1 GCA_004028495.1 Candidatus Electrothrix marina | reverse complement strand
TACGATGTCCAGCTCATCGGCGGCATTGTTCTGCATCAGGGCAGGATCGCTGAAATGAAAACCGGTGAGGGTAAAACCCTGACCTCCACTGCCGCAGTCTATCTCAACGCCCTGAGCGGCAAGGGCGTGCATGTGGTCACGGTCAACGATTATCTGGCCGGCCGCGACGTGGAATGGATGGGCAAGCTCTACCGTTTTCTCGGCCTGACCACCGGGGCCATTATCCATGACATGGATGATGCCTCGCGTCGGGAAGCCTATGCGGCTGATGTCACCTACGGAACAAATAACGAGTTCGGTTTTGATTATCTGCGCGATAATATGAAATTCAGCACAGAGGATTTCTGCCAGCGCGGTTTCAATTTCGCCATTGTCGACGAGGTGGACTCCATCCTCATTGATGAGGCCCGGACCCCGCTGATTATCTCCGGCCCGGCGGACATGTCCACGGACATGTATCTCAAGGTTGATCGGATCATGAAAAATTTCAAAGAGGACGAGCATTACACCAAGGATGAAAAGGCCCGGCAGGTCCTGCTCACCGATGAGGGCGTCATTCTCGGCGAAGAGCTGCTGGGCGTGGATAATCTCTATGATCCGAGCAGTATCAATCAGCTCCACCATATCAATCAGGCCCTTAAGGCCCATGTGCTGTTTCAGCGGGATGTGGATTATATTGTCAAGAACGGCGAGGTGGTGATTGTTGATGAATTCACCGGCCGGACCATGGAGGGGCGGCGCTATTCGGACGGGCTTCATCAGGCCCTGGAAGCCAAGGAAGGGGTGAAGATCGAGAAGGAAAACCAGACCCTGGCCTCCATCACCTTTCAGAATTATTTCCGGATGTACGATAAGCTGGCCGGTATGACCGGTACAGCGGACACCGAAGCTCCTGAGTTTAAAAAAATCTATGATCTGGACGTGGTCATCATTCCCACCAACCGGGATATGGCGCGGAAAGATTATGCGGATGTCATTTACAAAAATCAGGCGGCCAAATACCGGGCCATTGTCCGGGAGATCAAAGAACTGCACGAAAAAGGCCAGCCGGTGCTGGTGGGCACGATTTCCATTGATATCTCGGAAAAAATTTCCAGAATGCTGAAAAAAGAGCGGATTCCCCACGAGGTGCTGAACGCCAAGCACCACGAGCGTGAGGCGGAAATCATCGCTGATGCCGGACAAAAGGGCAAAATCACTATTGCCACCAATATGGCCGGGCGCGGTACGGACATCAAGCTGGGTGAAGGGGTGTGCGAGGCAGGCGGTCTCCATATTCTCGGAACCAGTCGCCATGAATCGCGCCGTATCGACAACCAGCTGCGCGGTCGTTCCGGTCGCCAGGGTGATCCGGGCTCCTCCCGTTTTTTCCTCTCGCTGGAAGACGATCTGCTCCGTATTTTCGGTTCCGGAAAACTGGGCACGATCATGGACAAACTGGGCATGGAGGAAGACGAGCCCATTGAGCACTCCATGATCTCCAAGGCTATTGAGAACGCCCAGCGCAAGGTGGAGGGCCATAACTTTGATATTCGTAAGCATCTGCTGGAATATGATGATGTTATGAATAAACAGCGCGAGGTCATCTACACTCAGCGGCGGGAAGTCCTGAAAAGTGAAGATGTCCAAGGTATTATCAAAGATATGATGGAGGATCTGGTTGACGATCTTGTGGTCGAGACAGCGCAGGATCGCAAACATCCCGAGGATTGGGAATGGGATGCCCTGAACGACCGGGCGGAAGAGCTGTTCAATATCAAACCCGGCTGGCTGGACACGGATCCCGCTGAAATGGATGCCGACTCTTTGCGGGAAAAATTGCAGGCAGCGGTTGATCGTGCCTATGCAGCACAGGATGAGCGCAACCGGGCTGATCAGATGCGCCAGATTGAGCGCATGATCCTTCTCCAGATGGTGGACACCCTGTGGAAAGAGCACCTGCTCAATATGGATCACCTCAAAGAGGGGATCGGCCTGCGCGGTTACGGGCAGAAGAACCCGCTGGATGAGTATAAGAAGGAGGGTTATGAACTCTTCCTGTCCATGATTGAGACTGTTAAAGAGCAGACCCTCACGACGCTGATGCATGTCCGAATTCTCCAGAGCGATGAAGTGGATCGCTTTGAAGAGGAGCAGCGACGCAGGCAGGAAGAAGAGCTGGAGCAGGCCAGACTTTCCTCCGCCTCAACGGGTTCCGGCGATGCGGGACCGAAAACGGTTCGTCGCGATGCGGACAAGGTCGGTCGTAACGCCCTCTGTCCCTGCGGCTCCGGGCAGAAGTATAAAAAATGCTGCGGAAAATTGAGTTAAGCGGCGAACAGACTCCTGCTTCAGGAATGAAGACTCCGAATCCCGGAAAAGATTCCAGGAAAGCAACCGGACGCTCCGGTGAGGATCTCGCGGTACAGTACTTGGAACAACAGGGCTATATCATTCTGGAACGCAATTACCGCTTACGGATAGGCGAGGTCGACATCATCGCCCGTGATGAAGAGTACCTCGTCTTTATTGAAGTAAAAACCCGGCGGAGCAGAAGGTTCGGCAGCCCCTTTGAGGCCGTGGATATCCGTAAGCAGCAGCAGATTTTTAAAATTGCCGCCGCTTATCTCCACGGGAAGGAGCTTCCTGTTCGTTTTGATGTGGTTGCTGTGCATCTGAACGGGCAGGATGTACGCGTTGAGGTGCTGAAAAATGCCTTTGAAGGCTGTGGATGACGCAGGAGGCATGCGTCATGACAGTAAAAGGCACGCGGTGAAGGCTCGGTTCGGAACAGGCTATGAGCTGCGCTCAGGATAATTCGGGCGCAGCAGGAGACGTTGCACCTGTTTCATTGTCCGGGAATCTATAGGAAACGGCTCAAACAAGACAAGATCGTCCTCAAGCGCAAAAATATTATTGCTGATAAACTCTTTTCCCAGCAGGGCCGGGTTAACAGCCTTACAGAAGAGTGTTGTCTGCAGGAAGAAAAAACTGTCCAGTTTCATGGAGAGGAATTCCACAGCCACACCGTGCTCGGAAATTCTGGTAATGGAGCCCATTGCCAGGACAGACTCCTCGGAAAACAAGCCGGCTTTTTTCAGGCTGATTATACAGACATCTCCGATCACCTGCCGGAAATCGCCCTCAACATACAGCCCGCCAAGACTGACATTATTCACAAATCGCTTATATTCCACGACACCGAAATCAAGTCGAGCGGCCCACAGGCTCTTTACCCGTGAAAATCTACGCTTATTTTTTTCTTTCATAACAGGTACCTCTTGTTCATAAAATCCATATTTTCACCCTGAAAAAATAATTTTTCGGCTGACTTCATTTCTCTCTCTAATTATAGTAACTCTTATCATTATTCATTAGACAGCAACTCAAGCGCGACTGTCAAGACAGTCCGGCGCTTCGGAAGAGGATCCTTGATGATAACACCAGCTAATTTCTTGACAAAGGCATCCGCTCTCTTTAGGATGTCTCGTAATAATTCATGATCGAAGCACAGCAGTATCTCACGGAGCACCATTTCATCAATTTAAATGAGAACGGAGCATTATGAAACCTATTGCCGTGACTATGGGATGTCCCGTCGGGGTCGGCCCGGAGATTCTTCTTCGTTTTTTTGAAAATCTTAAGGACAAGACAGCGTTTCCGCCTGTCGTGCTCGGTGATCTGGCCGTGCTCTCCCGCACAGCCGAACAGCTCCGGAGCCAAGTCGAGCCGGTTCCCTGGTGCCCGGGCAACAAGATCAGACCGGGAACTGTCCCGGTTATGGAACTTTCACAGCTCAATGCCGAAAGACTGCACTGGGGCAAGCCGAACCGGGAGACCTCTGTTGCTATGGCGGAGTATATTCGCGCTGCGGTCCGGCATACCCTGAGCGGAGATTTCGCTGCTATGGTCACCTGCCCTATTTCCAAAAAAGCATTGAATAATGCCGGAATCCATTTTCCCGGCCACACGGAGATGCTGGCCCGCCTGACAGAGACCGCCCATTACCGCATGATGCTGGCAGGCTCCCGACTGCGGGTTGTCCTGGTCACCATTCATGAGCCTCTGGCAAAAA
>MTKS01000195.1 GCA_004028495.1 Candidatus Electrothrix marina | reverse complement strand
CGGCTCAGCAGCACCCCAGAGCAGCTGATCACCAACGCTGAAGGCACTCAGGTATTGCTCACCCAGATTCATTTTACGCAGACGTCCCACCGGGATATCAAGAGTCCGTGAAACACGGGTGGGGGTCAATTTATTGACTGTTTCTTCCTTGGTATTGGCAACCAGGTAGACCCATTGATTATGGCTGGCAATGGCCTCTTCAATATCAGCCAAGGGAACATCCTGATTCAGTTTAATGGTGAAGGCCTGACTGTGGCAGCGCATGGATCCGACCCGAACACAACACCCATCAATAGGAATCTGATTATCAGTATATCCGAGGATCTTATTGGTCTCGGAGATCCCCTTCCACTCCTCGCGGGTCTGTCCGTTTTCCATGGCCCGATCAATCCAGGGAATGAGGCTGGCCGCCAAGGGCGCACCGAACTGCTTTGTCAGGAAACGCGGACTGCGGATGGTCTCTGTTACGTTTTTATCAATCGTTAACGCTGTCTCGTGATCATCCAGCACATTCTCGGCATTCTCGCCGATCAGGCGCATCTGATCCACCAGCTCGATCATATTCTTAGCCCCTGCACCGGAGGCCGCCTGATAGGTCTGGGAGGTGATCCACTCCACCCAGCCCTTCTCAAAAAGACCGGCCAAGGCCATCAACATGAGGGAGACAGTGCAGTTGCCGCCGACATAATCCCTGATCCCGTCGGCCAACCCCTGATCAATAATCTTACGGTTCACCGGGTCCAGAACAATGATGGAATCTTTTTCCATACGCAGGGTGGACGCGGCATCAATCCAATACCCGTCCCAGCCCTCATTCCGCAACTTGGGATGGATATCCGAGGTGTACCCGCCGCCCTGACAGGACAGCAGAATATCGGTTTCCTTGAGCAGGTTCAGATCATGGGCATCATGCAGTTCATACGCGGTGCCGTTGATCTCGGGGCCGTCCTGGCCTGCCTGAGAAGTGGAGAAAAACAGGAGGTCAATGCCCTTGAAATCATTTTCCTCACGCATGCGCTCCATCAGCACGGATCCGACCATACCTCGCCAACCGATTATACCTACTTTTTTCATCGCAATTCCCTGAGTTCTGCGGCGGGATCATTCCGCCGAATTATTAATATTCAAGCCTTGTTAAAAACAAACACAGCATTATTGAGCAAAGGAACCGGTCAAGCGCAGAGCGAGCCGCCCGCCATCAAACAATCCGCAGGTAATGGACTAACTCCGAGGCGATAATCGGAGCAACAGAATACACCTCCAGCAGGTCGTCTTTGTGGGTGCCGGGGAAGGTATCCGCTCCGATAATCCGATGAATGCCCTTTTCTTTAAAGCGTTCTCGAGAATCTCCGGAAAGCACCAGATGCGTCGCCATGACCATCACGTCAACCGCACCGGCCTCATAGCAGCGATCCGCTGTCTGGAGCATGGACCCGCCGGTCCGGATCATATCATCGCAGATAATGGCGGTCTTGCCCTTGACCGCGCTGGACAGCTGACTGACAATGGTCTGATCCACATCATATCTGTCCTTATTGGCTGCTGTATGCGGACATTTCAGGATCCCGGCCAGCAGGGCCACCCGTTTACTGAATCCGTAATCAGGTGAAACCAGCACATAATCCTTCAGATCCATATTGCGAATTTTCTCGGCCGCCAAGGTCTCGGTCCAGAGATGGCGGGTGCGGACTTCACCGGAATGGGCATGGAGCACGGCCTCGGAATGAAGATCGACAAAAGCCACATAATTGGGGCGGGTACGGAAAATCTGGCGGGTGCGGGTCACTCCTTTGGGAATCTCGCCGGACTCGGGCTTGGAGCGTTCCATGGTGGAGTACCCCAGGTAGGGAATGACCACGTTCACACTGCGGGCATTCCAATACCGCGCCCCCGCGATCAGGTCGATCAATTCCTGAATAGCTTCGTCCGTATGGGTTGATCCGACAATGACAATATCACGGCCTGAAACATCACAGGGAAAGGCGTGGTATATTTCACCGTCGGCAAACTGCTTACGGATCATCGGGGTACACACAACCCGCAGCTCGGCTGCTACCTTATCCGCTAAGGGGACTGTATCCAGGGTTGCAATCAATAAAATATTCTCTCTTCTGGTCATCGGTCTCTGTTGTTTTGTCCTGCCGGATTATAATGCCGCGACTAATGCTGCAACTACGGCATCGCCCATTTCCTTGGTGTTCACCGAAGTGCAGCCCTTTATGGCGATATCAGCGGTCATAACACCCTTGTCCAGCGTTGCGGAAACCGCATTCTCGATGGCGGTGGCTGCTGCATCCTGACCCAGGCTGTAACGGAGCATCATAGCAGCGGAAAGGATCTGGGCAATGGGATTGGCGATTCCCTTGCCGGCAATATCCGGTGCTGAGCCGCCGGCCGGTTCAAAAAGCCCGAAGCTGTCGCTGTTCAGGCTGGCTGAAGCAAGCATCCCCATAGAGCCGGTAAGCATGGCTGCCTCGTCCGAGATAATATCCCCGAACATATTGCCGCAGAGCATAACATCAAACTGTTGCGGCCAACGGACCAGCTGCATGGTGGCGTTATCCACATAAATATGGTTCAGTTCCACATCCGGGTAATCTGCGGCCACTTCCATGACCACCTCGCGCCAAAGGACCATAGTTGTCAGGACATTGGCCTTGTCCACGGAGGTCACCTTCTTATTGCGCACCCGAGCCGCTTCAAAAGCCATACGGGCGATCCGTTCAATCTCGGAACGCTTATAGACCATAGTATCATAGGCCATCTCATCAGCGCCACTTCCTTCTCGCCCCTTGGGGGTACCGAAATAAATACCCGAGGTCAGCTCACGGACCACAAGAATATCAAAACCTTCACCGACGATATCCGGGCGCAGGGGACAGGCAGCTGCCAGAGACTTGAAAACTCGAGCCGGACGCAGATTACAGAACAGATCAAAATGTTTGCGCAGGGGCAAGAGAGCTGCCCGTTCCGGCTGTTCCGCCGGAGGAAGACTTTCCCATTTCGGGCCGCCTACGGAACCGAAGAGGATGGCGTCGGCAGCTTCACAGACATCCAGAGTGGACTGCGGCAGGGCCTCACCGTGATTATCAATGGCAAGACCGCCCACATCTGCGCTCTCGTATTCCAGAGAGAAGCCGAACTTCTCCTGCGCTGCATCCAGAACCTTAACAGCCTCCGCCATCACTTCCGGGCCGATACCGTCTCCGGCCAGTACTGCTACTTTCTTGCTCATAATATCTCGTCATTTCCCGGAGCCTTTGTTCTCGCCTCCGGGTTGCTGAATGATCCGCCCCTTCCCGAGGGCAGGGCATAAATTTTAATTGAATAAAGACACTCAGGGCGAACACAGGGGATCGCCCCTACGGCACCTGCAACAACGATGCAGAGGTACGGCATGAAAATCACGCCGCAACGTAAATAAATACGACTTAAATACGGCGAAACCCTACCAGAAAAAAGAAAATTTTGCCATCCTTTGACCGCGAAAAAAACGATCGCACCGGATTATCCGTCCGGCAGGACAGTCAGACAACTTTTTGCAGCAGAGTCAAGATTCTTGGATGACGGGAAAAAGGAAGGAGGAATTTTCGTTCCTCCAGGCATTGCCAGCCTGCAACAGCCTGTCGTTTCTTTTCAGGTGAGGCTTCCTCATCAGTCGCGCCCATCATGATGACCACTGTTTTTTCGGTGGCAACCCCCTCTATCATGGGGAGAAAGGTATCTACCGCAGCCACAGCCCGGCTGGTGACAAAGGTGCATTCCGGGCCGTTCCAGGCCTGTCCCGGCTCAATCCGTTGATCTGTAACCTGGACATTGGTGAGCCCTAGGGTTCGGATGATATGGCGCAAAAAAGAGACCCGCTTCTGCCGAGGTTCAATCAGGGCGACCATTAATTCCGGCAGGACTGTGGCCAGTACCAGTCCGGGAAAACCTGCTCCGGTGCCCACATCCAGCAGGCTTCCCCCCTCGTCCCCGCTCCTCTCTTTATCCAGGCTGTATTGACGGATAACAGGCAGCAGGGTCAGCGAATCAAGAAAATGCTTTTCCACAGTATCGGCC
>MTKS01000194.1 GCA_004028495.1 Candidatus Electrothrix marina | reverse complement strand
CGTTTTCTTCGTTCATGGACAGCTCGGCCACCACCGGGCGCATGGATTTGTACAGAAAAACACCCATAGACAGAGCAAAGCCGACCATGATGCCTTTATCAAGGTGAGGTGCAAAGTATAGGGTCACGGCAAAAGTGATTGCCGAGATGATGCCGTCATAGCGTTGAGCCTTCCAGGCGTGAACAAAACCGCTGGTGTTGATCAGCCCGATAACCGCCATCATGATAACCGCAGCCAGTGTGGCTTGGGGTAAATGATAGAGCAAGGGGGTGAAAAACAGCAGGGTCAGCACAACCATTAACGAGGTGACCACTGAGGAAATACCGGTCACGGCACCGGCCTGAAGGTTGACGGCTGAGCGGGAGAAAGAGCCGGAAGAGGCGTAACTGGAGCCGCAGGAACCGAGGATGTTGGCCAGCCCCTGGCCGATCAGCTCCTGATTGGCATCAATCTTCTGACCGGTCTTGGCCGCCATCGCCTTGGCAATGGCTATGGCCTCCATAAAGCCGAGCAGGGAGATAATAATTGCAGTGGGCAGCAGCTTAAAAAAGCTCTTCGTGGTAATGTCCGGCATACTGAGGCTGGGCAGACCTTCAGGTACCTTTCCGACAATTGCACCGCCGCCGGTCAGGAGCAGGTTTTCCGGGTCAAGCGGTTTGTTCCCCACTTTGAGGCGCCATATACGTCCGTCTGTCTCTACCCCGGACGGAATATCGCCTTTGGCATAGAATGTATACTTTTCTTCTTCCTGCATACCTTTGAATTTCATGCGCCTGAGTTCTGTGCGGAGTAGGTGAGCCTTATGTTTTGCATGATCCATCTGGCCGGTCAGGATTGCTAATTTTCCTTCCATTTCCAGGATTTCAATCGGCGGCGGGGCTCCATGCACATCCAGTTCCGCGTTGTGAAGATCTTCAGCAGCCTTGCCTAAGTCAGCCCGTTCTTGCCCATGATGGTTGATCATGGTTACAGCCTCATTAAAATCCTTTATTTTCTTTTCTATTCCTGGAACATGAACAGCAGAGAGTGTAACCTGCGCATCTCTGTTGAACCCGGTAGCCCATGAGAGCAGGGTGGTGACCGCAACCGCAACAAGGACCGCTGGAATTTTGGGATTGATTCTTTTCAGAATAACCATGATTACCACCGCACCGATACCATAGAGCAAGGTCGGCCAATGGGTGTAATCACAGGCCGCCTGCACGACCCGGATCATGGTCTCGTAATGATGCGGGGCCTTGTCCACGTATACCCCGAAAAATTTAGAAAATTGCGACGAAGCGATGATGATGGCCGCAGCATTGGTGAAGCCGTTGATAACCGGATGGGAAAGAAAGTTGACCACCATGCCGAGACGCAGGACACCGAGGGAGAACTGAAAGAGTCCAACCACTAAGGCCAGCATGATGGAGTAGGTAATGAATTCCTGTGAACCGGCTGTGGCAAGGGGCTCCAGGGAAGCTGCCGACATCAGAGAGACAACCGCGACCGGCCCGGTGCCTAATTGGCGGCTGGAGCCGAACAGGGCTGCCACCATAGGAGGAAGAAAGGCAGCGTAAAGGCCGTAGTAGGCTGGAAGCCCGGCCAGTTGAGCATAGGCCATAGATTGCGGGATGAGGACTAGGGCGACCGTTACACCGGCGACCAGATCTTGTTTCCAGAACATTTCCGTTTTATATCCTTTAAACCAGAGGAGGAACGGAAAGATTTTAAAAAGCATAGTTTGTTTTTCTCCTTGCATGACAGTCTGGCAAAAAGTCGAAAGATGCCAAATCACTAACGATAACTCAGAGGGTTGCGAAGCGATTTCGCCCAAATTTGGACTTTTTGCGAATCCATCTTGTATGGGGTGATATTTTTGTCTGTCCCGAAGAAGTCAGAAATATTGCGTCAAATATTGGCTGAGCTTCCGATATTGATTCTGATGTTGGTCCCGCTGCTAAAGCACAGCGAGCGGGATCTCTCCGACCGCTTCCCGGACAATGATGTCTTATTCGTCTTATTCGCTATTTTCACTGCCCTCACTGCTTTCCGCAGTATTCTCCTTGTTTTTCTTTTTTTCAATCACCAAGACAGCACAGTGGGCCCGTCCGATGACCTTCTTGGTGACATGCCCCATGAGCAGTTTGGTCAGCCCCTTGCCGTGTCCGCCGATCAGGATCATGTCCACCTGCTTTTCCTCTGCTGTTTTCGCGATGACGTCAGCGGAAGGCTTGCCGACTAAGGCGAGGGGATGAAAATTGACTGACGGTGCCTGTTCCCGTCCTTGGGTACAGACCGCTTGCGTCAAGGCCTGAGCCTGTTCAAGCTCGTTTTCGGAGCTTGTCACGGAAAGTACATGTATCTGTTTCAGATCGGAGCAGTTCTTTCCCATGCTGATGGCTGTTTCAGCCGCTGTTTCAGCGGCATCTGAGCCGTCTGTCGCCAATAGAATTTTTTCTCCTCTGATGGAAAAACCATTAGGAACAACCAGAACCTGGGGAAAGCCGTGCCCGATCACTTTGGAGGTCATGCTGCCCACCAGCAGCTTCAGCAGGCCCCTTTTGCCGTGACGGCCCATGACCAAGACGTCCGCCTTGTGTTTGTAGGCCAAGTCGACAATTGTTTTATCTGGTCGATAGTACGATTCTTCGACAATAATTTCGCACTCAATGCCGCTGTCATCGGCCATTTTTTTGATGTTGTCGAGATAATCGGTCACTTTCTGGCTTACGGTCTTGGGGGAGGTCAGAAGGCCGGTTGTCGATTCCGAATCAACTGCGATCACATTCAGAATAACAATCTTTGCTCCGCATCCCTGAGCCAGGAAAATCGTTTCCTGCACTGCCCCGTCTGTGTACGAAGATCCGTCCGTGGCAAGGGCGATAATTTCAGCCTCGCCCATCAGTCGTGTGTTGTGCTCTGTCATTATGCCTGTATCCTCTCTGATAATGAAAATAGGATCTGCGGTGCCTGATGTTCGCCGGGCCGCCGTAGGATTTTACTGCTTGTTTATACGAAGTTGTGAAAAAGATCAAGCCTCAGGCTTATATTGAACTGAATATTGATGGATTCGCAAAAAGTCCCAAACACCTTTGCCTGTATCGTAACTTGTTAATTTGTCGTCACTACAGACGTGAATACTGACTTTTTACCTGACTATCAAGGCTATATCGAGTAATCGACTGATCAGGAACTCAGCTAGTACAGCTCAGCGTAAATCACCCTATGCTTTTAACGGCAACCCGTTAAATGTCCATTTGTATGGTTTTGCCATTGTCGCATTAAAGTAATCAATAAAGTCGAGCAATTTGCTCTTGAGATCCTTTTTTGATGTAAAGTTACCTCTTTGATTGGGATTGAGCCAATACCGACTATGATGGGGTTTCACATCAGTTTCTTTTTAAAAAACGGCCCACTTGACGTTCCGAAATTCCAGAGGTTATCCCACGCTTATTGCATTCATCCGCCAATTCCCGACTGCTCCATTGAGAAATCGGACGACAGCTTTCTTCGGGATGTTCCAGTGCAACTGCCAGAATCTGACAATATTGTTCCGAAGAATATGTCGGAGGTGCTCCCGGACGCGGATTATCTTTCAAGATTTCTCGAATACTTTTTTCCAACTTACTGGTATCTTGGTGTTCAGCCTCTATTTTTATTAAAGTGTCCTGGTTGGCCAGCCACTTGTATCGCCAATGTTTAACCTTGTCGAGACTGCAACTCATGATTTTTGCAATCCTTGAGTTTGGTTTTCCTTTCTCAATCTCCAATATTAAAGAGGCCCGACTTACCTCACGAAAACAAGCTGTTGATTGTCGAGCTATTCGGGACAGGATTTCTTTCTGTTGTTCGGAAATGGCAATTGATGGTGATTTGGGTGTAGGCATTTTCGAATCCATGCGTTGTAAGATTGTTGTCAATATGTGCAATTAACAGGGATCCATTATACAGTATTACTGTGCAGAAAAGCAGTGTTTAATTTACGCTGAGCTGTACTAGTTTTTTAAGATCTTTATCATCAAGAGGTACTCCAGTTATAATGCATACCCCTGATCCTTTACGGCCTTTGGTTTCTCGACCTATTCGCACGATACTG
>MTKS01000193.1 GCA_004028495.1 Candidatus Electrothrix marina | reverse complement strand
CGTCCTGAATCTCTGCCCGACAGGCCTTGCCAAGCAACAACTCTGCGGCAAATAAACAGCTTTGAGCGTAACCACATTATACAATATGTTTAAAATCGGCCTGCGTAACAGATTTCTTCTCTACTTTCTCCCCCTGCTCCTCGGTGTTCTCATTCAGGGCGGGTGGTGCGTCTGGACGTTCTCAACCGTACATAATCACTTTACGCAGTTGCAACAGGAGGCAACAACGAATGCCTCCGCCATGCTGGATCTGAAAAAACTGCTCCTTTCTTTGGATACAGGGATTCGGGAGCAGAAGCTTGATCGGGATCTGATCAGAGAAAAAGCGAATCAGCTCGGCATAATGATAGAAACCCATGCCAAGCATAAGCATAAGTCATTGACACAGGAAGAGCAGGCTGCCCACAAGATGCTTCACCATGTTATTTTCGCGACAACGCTCTCCCAATATCTCCTGGAAAAATCCGAAAAAGGCTGGCCGACCAACGAAGAGGATCTTGCAAAAATCTCCGAAGCAATCAAGGAGGAGCTGAGCCATCTGGAAAACGCCATTGATAAACACCTCCATCTCCATCTGCTCCAGATCGACAGAACCGAGGTCTTTATCGGACAACAATATCGGCATACCCTGGCCGTTGTCGCCCTGACCGGGGTCGCAGTTATTCTCCTGACCCTTATCGTTGTTTTCCTGATGATGCGTTCCGTGCTGGAACCGATGAAGATCCTCCAGGAAGGCACCCGCCAGATCGGCATGGGCAATCTCAGCCATCAGGTGCATATCAATTCCGGTGATGAGTTCGAGTTTCTCGCCGGGGAATTCGGCAAGATGGCGGAACAGCTGGCCGGTTATCATAATGAATTCGACCTCAAGGTACAGGAAAGAACCGAGGAACTGCTTCATGCCAATGCCGAACTCAGGAAGGCGGAAGAACAGGTGCATAATCTTTCCCAGAAGCTGCTGACCGTGCAGGAGACCGAACGCCAGCAAATCTCGCTTTACCTGCACGATAATGTGGCGCAAAACCTGTCCTCATTAAAAATTACCGGCGAAAGCCTGCTGCAGGATGCCGCCAAGGGCAACCTGCCCGGTGATGAGGAAAGGGCTGATTGGGCCAAGCTGCTCAATCACTGCATCAAGACCGTGCGTGAGCTTTCCTATAACCTGCGTCCTCCTGGACTTGAGCAGATAGGTCTCGCCAGCGCCATAGCCGATCATTGCCGTGATTTTGAAAAAAAGACCGGTTTATCTGTCCAGTTCACCAAGGCCGGAGTCGACAGCCTGGACTTTCCCTTTGACGATGCGATCAATATATACCGTCTGGTTCAGGAGGGATTGAATAATATTGAAAAACATGCCCTGGCAACAGCGATTGCAATACGCCTGATCGCCTCTCATCCGAATATTATTCTTCGGATAGAAGATAACGGCTGCGGCTTTGATCCTGAACAGGGAGTTCGCAAGGCCCTGGAAAACAAACGCTTCGGTTTACTCGGTATGGAGGAACGGGTTCGGATGATGCAGGGAGCCTTTAAAATTCTTTCAGCCCCGCAACAAGGCACAAAGATTATCATTGAATTCCCCGGTCCGGTAACGCAGGAGCCCGAGGATATAACAGCAACCTGAATCTCAGCAACAGCCAAGCCATGAAAAAAATAGTTCTTATTGATGACCACGATACCTTTCGGGCCGGTCTCAGACAGCTCATTGAAAAACATTCCGACTTTGAAGTTGCAGGCGAAGGTGCCGATGCGCGGCAGGGGGAAGAAGCTGTCCGTACTATTAAGCCGGACATTGCCGTGGTCGATCTGTCTCTGCCGGACAAGAGCGGTATTCAGCTGACCAGAATCCTCAAGGGCGCAGTGCCCGAGACCCGTATTATCATTGTCAGCATGCATTCAAAGATCGACTACATCCTGGGAGCATTACGAGCCGGTGCCATCGGTTATATCGTTAAAGAGTCGGTTTCCGGTTGTCTCCATAATGCGCTGGAGGCTGCCATGCAGGACGAGTACTACCTGGATTCGGCCCTTTCCCGTGAAATCGCGGGCCGCCTTCTTGAAGCTGCTGAATCCTCGGATCTCTCCGATTCAACCTACGGTAATCTGACCGCACGGGAACAGGAAATCTTCCGGCTGCTGGCCCAGGGAGCGGCTGCGGCTGATATTGCGGATAAACTCTGCATCAGCGCCAAAACCGTGACCAATCATCGGGCTAATATTCTGAGCAAGCTGGATCTGCACAGCACGGTCGATTTGGTTCGTTATGCAGCAAAGCTCGGTATCCTTGAGGATATCAGCTGAAACTCTCTCCCGATTTTCCCCGTTCCCGCCCAAGCTATCAGGTCTTTTCCCTGAAGAAATGAGGCGGAAAGCTCATTGTTCAGGTGCTGAGGTTATGCTATTATCATGTCTTGTAAGATTATAAATTCTGGGGCATGAAACAGGGAGCGGACCTGTACCTGACCAAGCCGCTTGTTCCTATGAAACTGTTAAAGGCGGTTGCCGGATTTATTGCAAAACACCTGCTCCTGCGTTATGAACGGGAGGAACGACGACAGCTGCGCAAAGCTGCTGTCATGATGAACAGCAAACCCGTACCGGCTCTACCACGGTCCGGAACAAACGGAGAAAAAATGGAAGAAGCGCTTCAAAAAGACTGGGAAAAATGTATTGATTTTCATGGTCATCAATGTCCCGGCCTGGCAATCGGTTTTCGGGTGGCTTTCGCGGCTCGAAAACGCCTGGAAATCACCTCGGCTGCGGACGAGGAGCTGGTCTGTGTAACAGAAAATGATGCATGCGGCATAGATGCGATCCAGTTTTTGCTCAGCTGCACCCTTGGGAAAGGCAACCTCATCTACCGAGACAGGGGTAAACAGGCCTTCAGTTTTTTTCTCCGGGAGCAGGGCAAAAAACTCCGTATTCGACTCATTCGTCCCTTTAATAAGGAAACCGGTGATCGAAACGCCTATCAGCAAGAGATCCTGACCCTGCCTGACGAAGAAATTTTTTCTTTCAGCGAACCTGCTTATGACCTGCCTGTCAAGGCACGGATTTTTAAAACCGTGACTTGTGAGCAATGCGGAGAAACAACGGCCGAAGCCAAGATACGCCTGCATGACGGGAAAAAACTCTGCTTGGACTGTACACCGGAGTATTTGAGAAGGTGGTGACTGACTAGACTCAATGATATAAAATTGCATGAAAAATACGCAACAGTTCACCCTGAACCCTGACTGTCCGCTTTCAGGAGACTGCAACGCTCACCGGTGACAGCGGCTTCATGGTGCCCCATCGCCTGCTTAATCCTGAATTCACATCAGCGGTTCCGCCGCTGTCCCTCATTCTGTTTCCCCGCTTCCGGGCTGATGCTCCGCCGACACTCACAGAGATGACACCGGGACTCGGCTGTTCAAGACTGATGGAGTGCTATGAATGCGAGAAATATTCCCGGACACGGTATCGGCGAATTAGCCCAATTAACCCGAGATGTACCAATCTATGCATTGACCTACAGTAGCTTTACCGGGCTGAGGGCCTTGCTGGCAGACTGTCTGCCGGATTTTTTTCGAGATACTTTCTCCACAGCCGAAACTGAAATTGAAACCCGCTGAGTCGGTCAATCCCATGCATCCTTTCCTTCGGCTCTGCGCCAGAATAGAACCGCATCCGCTTCAGCAGGAAATGCTCGCCCAAGCCTGCTCCGGTTTCCAAGCCTGGGACGGCCTTCTCCAGCAAGCGGAAGTACACGGCATGGCACCTCTGCTCCTGCGCCATCTTCTGCTTGCTGAAATCCATCTACCGGATCATATTTTCCGCAGCCTCAGATTACTAGCCATCAGGCATAGGCAGAGCAATGCGCTGCTGAGCAAGACCTTGGCCAGGGTGCTCAACATCCTGGAGTCGGCTGGTATTCCATCTCTGGTTCTGAAGGGTGCCGCCCTCTGTAAAACCCTGTACCCGGAACCCGGCCTTCGACCCATGCGGGATATGGTGATTGTAGTGAAGAATAGCAGGACGCTGATTGCAGCTCTGTATCGGAAAACCCATTAACAGACAGGATTATCTGCTGTGTTCATAGAAAAAATATAACCGTTGCTGTG
>MTKS01000192.1 GCA_004028495.1 Candidatus Electrothrix marina | reverse complement strand
TTGTAGAACAGCTTCTGGCCCGGATGCAGTATGTATTGATCAATCTTGATCGTCCTGAACAATATAATCGTCTCTGTCGGGTGACGAATCAGCAATGCCGGGTGATGGTAAATTATTTTTCTGTCGCTCCCTCGCTGTTCGGAGATATCTGCACAGGCCTGTACCATGCCGGGTTAATCACACCGGAAACCAGGGTGGTATTGGAAAAACCCATCGGACGCAACCTGATCTCCTCCCGGCAGATCAACGATCTTGTGGCCAGATTTTTTCAGGAAAATCAGATCTACCGGATTGATCATTACCTGGGCAAGGAAACAGTGATGAACCTGTTGGCCCTGCGTTTTGCCAATTCTATTTTTACAACCAACTGGGATCATAACACCATTGATCATGTGCAGATAACCGTGGCGGAGCAGGTGGGCATCGAGGGCCGCTGGGGCTATTTTGACAAGTCGGGCCAGCTGCGGGACATGGTGCAGAATCACCTGATGCAGATCCTGACCCTTGTTGCTATGGAACCGCCGGTCAATCTCCATGACGACAGCCTGCGCAATGAAAAACTCAAGGTGCTCAAGGCCCTGCGCCCGATCACAACGAAAAATATCGAGCGTAAGGTGGTGCGGGGGCAGTACGGGCCCGGTTTTATTCGGGGCAAACCGGTTCCCGGTTATCTGGAGGAAGCAGGTGGTAATTCGGCGTCCAGCACAGAGACCTTTGTCGCTATCCGGCTGGATATCGATAACTGGCGTTGGGCCGGGGTGCCTTTTTACCTGCGTACCGGCAAGGCTATGGCCACCAAGCGTTCCGAGGTGGTGATCAACTATAAACAGCTGCCCCATAACATTTTTACCGACTCATACCGTTCTTTACCGGCCAATAAGTTGGTGATCCGCCTTCAGCCGGACGAAGGGGTGGAAATAGAGATGCTGAATAAGGCTCCGGGCATCGGGGACGGCATCCATCTTCAGCGTACCATGCTGGATCTCAGTTTTTCCGAGGCCTTTAAAAAGGAGCGGGTTGCCGGTGCCTATGAGCGTCTGATTCTGGATGTCATGCAGGGGAGCCAGACCCTGTTTATTCATCGAGATGAGGTCGAATACTCCTGGACGTGGATTGATTCCATTCAGGAGGCTTGGGAAAAGTCCAGTGAGCCGCCTAAGCAATACCCGGCAGGCACCTGGGGACCGGTGGCCTCGGTGGCCCTGCTGGCTCGCGATGGTCGGGAATGGGAAGAGTGAGTCGGCTGCTCGATAGGATCTTGGTTATAAGTTCGGCCAATTGATTTACGACTGACATTTGATGCGCAAATAAGATCATAAAATGAGAAAAATAGCCGAAGTTAGAACCGAGACCGACAGGGTACGCAACCTACCAGATAGCCCGTAACCCTGTTGATTTTCGGACATGGTCAATCCTGCGCTCCAGCTCCACCCTCCAATTGGCATGGATACGGGCTGCGGAAGGCGCAATCAGCTCGGGCAGGCCGTACACCAGACGGTCGGCGGCCCGACTGGCCTCAATGACCGCCTCAATGGAGCGTGCCCCGAATTTATATTCGCCGATAAGTAAGCGAAGCAGCAGGCCTGAACTTTTTCGGGCTGCTTTTTTCCAATGGGTCTGCATCTGATGAGCAATGATCAGGGCACGTTTGTGGAGAATCCGGCGTAATTCTTCCAGTTCCTCCTCGCTGGCGGAATCCTGCAGAAGGTGTCCCGGTATCTGAATGCCGTCAATATCTAGAACAACCCGGAGGCGGCTCATAAAGTCAGGTATTTTCAGTGTCTTGGACTTTACCAGCTGTTCTGCGTTTTCGGATGAAAGCAGATCCTCCATTCCCTCCCAGCTCGCCTTGACACCGCCTGCAAAAACAAAGATAGCCCGTCCGATGTGGTAGGGAATGCCGTGAACATAGGTCACTCCGTCCTGCATTGAGGGCAGAAAAAAGCGAAGATACCCGAATTCATCACCGTTATATCGACAGTCAAATTCATCCCAGAAAGCAATAGGCACCCGGCCACGGGCCACCGAAGCCCTGATCGGATCGATTGCTGCATTGATTTCTTCAGGGCTGGCAAATTGCGTAAGATTAAATTCAAAAAAATCAAAAGGATTTCCGTCATGATGGCGAGCAATCTCATCAGCAACCTGTTTCACGGCAAAGGACTTCCCTGAGCCCGGGGGACCAAATACCCCGATACAGAGAGGACGCAGGACGGCCTCCTTGGACACATAAGAATCCATAACCTGATGCAGGGTGATGACCGGATCGATTTCAGCCGGGTCCGTGGTCCGCAAATGGCCGATTTGACACATAGGGAGATGGTCGAACCCGGTACCGCGATTGACCTCTTCCTTAAGGTTATGCAGCACGGAAATGATGGTATCTATATGTCCGGCATATCGAACGCCATCATTTTGCAGATTACAATGCGATTCATACTTGCGGTGAAAAAAGGAGCGCAAAGCCTTTTTCTTTTCCTCCCCCCAAGACTGACTGGCCACCAGAGCTAAATTTTTTTCAAATGCCGTGGACGAGTGGGGTAATTCGACAAAACTTGGGTCTCTGCTAATCATCTCCGGAGAAGCACAGGGGCAATCATTTTGGCAACTGGAAGCCTGATCCTGCCAAGGGAGCTTCAGGCGACCGCCACGCTCCTCACCGCATTCGACGGCAGAGCATGGCCAATCAGCCGGACAAACCGACCCGAAATCCAGTTCCGGCAGTTTGAGCTGGCCATCAAAATGATATCCGTGATCATTGAGTACTTTCCAATTGACCAACACCTGCTTGGAAAAGGCAAAAAAACAATTACGGCAGAAATCAAGGCAATTAAAGCGGAAGATATTTATGGTCAGCATTGCGGTGACCATAGTGTCATAACAGGGCACAGAGCCGCGTTTCTTAAACGAGCTTTTTTTCGGCAACATACCTTTACGGTAGCGGAAAAAAGTGCCGCCCGGACCGACATAAAGTATGGCATGGGGAAACATTTCCACCACGATATGACAGAGAAAACGTTTACTCTGCGGGTCCCAGAGACCTACCTCACTTGTCTTGAGTGCCCTAAGGCACATGGCAACAATACTTTCCCAGGTGACAGCGGAGTCCATTTCCATCCGAGTGGTTTCCAAATCGGAAAGGCGGCAAAAAAGGGTGAAGCGTTTTCCAAGGCGCTGGGCCCACTCCTGCCAATGGGCAACAGAAATCCCCATAGCGATGCACCACATATCAGGATTCAAGCCCATCATATCGTCACACACCTGCGGGGGAACGCCGGAGTCGTCTATCAGAACCATCCCGGTGTTATCACCCACAATGGAACACTCATGCTCGCTGATCACAAAGGCGGGCGAATTTTTCATCCGCTCCTCGGACGGCAGTAACTGATTCACCATAAACCAGCCGTCATGATCATCGACACCACCGGTTTTCTGCCTTTTGAAAATTTGATACACCTGCTTCTCTGGCCCATAAGTGAGACAATCAACCTGGGGAGTGAGACCGGATTCAGCAAGATAGGAATTCAGCCATGTCAGGCATTGTTCCAATCTCCCCTTCTCAACAGTGACCGGTCCGGCAAGCAGATCAATATTATCGCCGGGGTTATAGCCATAGGCTGGCAGGCTGCCTTCTTGCAGTAAACTCACCTCCTTCACCGGGAGGTTGGTTATTTTGACGTTGGAACCAAGGATGAGAATTTTCGAGCTATTAGCAACCATATTTTACTGCCTATAACGTATAGAGAGGAGAAACTCTGAAACCTTCTGATTATGGCAAATAAGGCGAGAGTAGGGGGTAAAAATATTTCGTTATCAAATCAATATACAGCTCCCGATCGAGTGTTTTATCCTTTGCACCGGACTTCCTGTTCGTTTCAGTCTGCACTCCGACCGAGCCCGATGCTTGAAGCCCGGACGGAGTGATTCATGTCGCAACCGGGAGTTTCCAGAGCGGTGCTGTTTTTTTCAGAAGCCTTATGGAAACATGAGGAAACCCGATAAGCAACAACTATAACCCCGACCTATGCCGGTCAACAACAGAAATATATCCGTCATTACTATAACCTTGTACGATTTTTTTTGTTACAACTCGACTATCAAGTTTTTTCTT
>MTKS01000191.1 GCA_004028495.1 Candidatus Electrothrix marina | reverse complement strand
TCAACAGTTTTCAACAGGCTGTCCAACGCCTTATCCTGCTTTTTTTCGCTCATTGTTCCGTGCTCCTTTCCTTTGACCGCCCTGTGCTATTTCTCTGTGTGCAGAGTTCCTGCCCGACGCTTTTCTGCCAAAATACCCCTGTGGGCAGGTAAGTCAAGGGGGTATTGTTCCCTGCCGCAGCCTCGTATGTCCAGCAACGGCAATATACAAACAAGAGGGACGGACGGAAAACGCAGGGATAAACCGGCATAGAGCAGGGGATGAAAGAGCCCAGCATAAAAGGAGAAACGGCTCCATTTGTTGAAGGGGAAGCTGATAAAATAGACAGGGCGGTTTCACCCTGCCGAGCTGTGGAGCTTTGAGTTGACGACTGCCATGTAGATCGAGAAACAGTGCCCCCCGGTACCCGTGACAAATTCAGAAATTAATCTGCCTGAATATTGATAGATCTCAACTCCGCTGCATGAAGAGTATACCCCTCTCCTGATACTCCAAAATCGAGCCGTAATCGTTCTTTGATCCGATTTACGGGTAGAAAGAAATAGAGTTCATGTTTTCCGGGCTGGATATTTTTTATAATACTATGCTGTTGTGAATATCGTTTTTCATCGTCAATCATATAGAAAAGCTGAATAACTGATTTTGAGATACTTGTGATTGTCAACCGTAATACAGCTGATTCATGATCAGTTCTAACAAAGTTTGGCAGCAGTAAATAGGGATCCTCTCCTGTGACCTGAAGAGAAATTCCATTGCTGTTTTGAGACACATTTATTTCGTGTCGCCCCGTAACTTTTGACAATTTCAGCTTTTCTTCATGCCTCTTATTGTCCTTTTTATCACGGTTGAATTCATACTCCAGGTTGCGATACCATATGCGACTATTCTGAACTTGGAGCCATCGTAATCCTGTCAAAGGGATTGGTCTGTCTTCCGCTTGATACATGATACAGGACCATTCATCCTCAAATTGAGATTTAATGTGCCGAACTTCAGTACCCAGCTTCATTAATCTCCATGTAAGGGGATAGTCGCAAGTATCCCCGAATGATAACAGCCCTACCTGACGACATTGAAGCTTCTTAGCCGTTTCTATTATAAGATTGTGCTCTTCTTTCAGAATCTGGGATGTATAATATCCGTCTTCTCTTGATGCAATACCCTGGAAAAAATTTGATAATTGCAGTGACCTGGATTTGTTGCGTGCAAGTGCGGTAAAACTGAACATCAGTGAAAAAATTGCTGCTGAGGATAGAATAACTCGAAACAATTGAAGCCATTTTTTATTATATTTTAATAATTGAGATAATAAAATACATGAACAGGGAAGCAAGAGAAAAATGGGAAGCTGGAGCCTGCTGATCCAAGGTTGGTTTTTTACAATAAAGCCAAATAAAATCCAGCTGACTAATGGTGATACAGAAACACAAAATAGAGCCATCCGTTTTTTCGCCTTAAGCAATACAAGCGGAAAAGACAGCAGGGTAAGTAAGGTTAGAAAAGCAATAATGATGAGCTGGACAGGATTGCCAATGAAGTCCTGATGAGGGTGAAAGACGTTGGTGCTATAGCCTAAGTCTTTTGTATACCCAATCCGCTGTAATGCCTTTTGGGTTAATTCCGGCCATGAGAGATGTTGTCCTGTTATTGTAAGCGGGTTTCTCAAACGCTCTGCATTCCAAGACGACAGCAGCGGATAAACTTCAACATGAGAATGTGAATAGCGTACTTTTCTCCAGATGTCTGGTCCGGCTACAAGCGCAATAACAGTTACAAGGATGAGTGCACCGATAAGATTTTTTTTAATCTGTCGGGATGTTGTCAAGTTGATTCCCTGTATGAGAACTCCGAAAAGGATGAAAGGGCTGGCGGCAATAAGAGCGGTTGGTTTAACGAGAAATCCAGATGCAATACAGATACCGAGAAGTGAGTAATCCTTTAAACGTATGTTCCGTGCTTCACCGTTCAACAAACGGTTGCTTGTAATTATTATCGCCAAGGTCATAACAGAACACACTAAATCATTTTGAGTCGTTACGGCCTGAAACAAAAGCATTGGAGTTGTAAGCGTCAACAAGAGAATTGGCGCAGTTAACTTTTTAGGAACCCTGTAGGTTTTAAGTAGGTAAAAAAACGACGGAATGAGAATGAAAAATGAAAAAAGTTGAACAAAATTAGCAAGGAGGTCTCCTCTGGTTAACAGCTGAAGAAAGAGTATCAAGTACTCGGCACCTGGACCCATTTCATTCTGTCTGTTGATATTTGTGGGAAAATACTCAACGCTTTGGAATTGTATCCAATGCGCAACCCTTCCCATGTGATATGTCATACTGTCCCAAGTATTAGGCGGATATAGAGAAGCCTGGTAAAATAACAGGATAAAAATAGGGGCCAGGATGATGACAGCGGTTTGGGAGCGTAAAAAACGAAGAACGCTAAGCAATCGATGAATTACCCGGATAAAGAAAGATGTATCTGTGCGTAGTAGCCACATTGCCCAAAGCAAAAGAAGGGAAATATGTACGGCCAGAATATATTCTCTGTTTACTAAGCTAAACAGACTCAATATATTTAAAAAAATTGTTTCAAATGCAATAAAAGTAGCTAAAGCAGGTGCGAGCGCTCCCTGTACAGGGATAGGTCGTAGTTTCATGACGAATGTCATGCTTGCGAAAAATATCGTAAGAAATAAAAGTAGTGGAAAACATATTGCTAACATTGTGATTTATCTGTGACTGAAAAGTGTAGTTAATGAGGATTGACGTAGTTCAATGGTCCGGTAATTTTTTTTCCAAGCTGTTGAAACGCGACGTTTAGAGTAATCCGAATCGAAAAATTACTTCGAATAAACAATCCACTCCCGGAGGGGGTGGATTGTCACGGAGAAACGAAGTGTAATGGATTGTTGTTGCTCGTTATTTTTATTATCTCTGTTTTCCGGGGTGTTTTTCGGCGAACCGAGACCGCCCTTCGATCACTGCTCGACCTTCTCCTTTTTTCCCGCTCCTGAGGTCGCACGCTTATACTCCGGCGTATCAACATGACATTTGGTGCAATCGGCCTTGAGATCAAAAGCCATGGTACCGTTATGGCAGGCTCCGCAGTATTTGCCGTTATACATGGCTTCCATTGTAAAATCAGCCTCCTCACCCGTGCTGCCTGTCTTCATATCAAAGAGCTTCATATGACACTCATTACAGGCCAGGCCGAGTTCCTTATTATGTAAGGCGTGATTAAAAAGGATCGCCTTGAGCGGTTTTTCAAGGAGAATAGTATCCGGGGAGGTGACGTCATTACCATGACAGCGGCTACAGCTGGCTTCGTCCTGAACACCAAAGGCTACGGATCCATTATGGCAGGCACCGCAGTACTTTCCTTCCCCGAAGGAGATTTTATTGAAGTCATCATTGCCCTTGGCAGTACTGGCTGACATTTCAAAAATGCCGTTATGACAGGCAGTGCATTGCAATGCCGCGCCGGTCACATGGGCCTTATGGCTGAATAACCCGATTTCATAGTCAGGGAAAAGGACAGCCGGAGCCCCTTGAACAGGTGCTTCCTGTGTAGCAGCCTGTGCCTCCTGCGTGCCATTTTTCAGTCCAGTAACGAAAACGCCGATAGAACCCAGCAGGACGACAATCATCATTACTTTGTTTAATTTCATTCTTATTTCCTCCAACTTGTTAGTCATTTATCTCATGAGAATGAGGAGCTGCAAGCCTGTCTGTTCTTTTTTCTGTATGAAATGGGGAGTGGTGAAAAAAGAGGGGCCCCAATTAATTCGTTTGTAACCTTATCGGCACGCTCACTCAAAAAGATTCACCTGCTTTGCAAAGCTGCCCGGCACCTTTCTCTCGAAATGCTCATACACCGCTGCCGTGGCCATCCGTCCGCGCGGGGTGCGCATCAGGAAGCCGGATTGAATAAGAAAGGGTTCGTAGACATCTTCCAAGGTGGTTTTTTCCTCACAGACCGCTGTGGCCAGAGTATCCAGCCCGATGGGGCCGCCTTGGAATTTATCAATCAGGGTGAGGAGGATACGGCGATCCATCTCATCAAGCCCGAAGCGATCCACAGCCAGCATATCCAGAGCCTTGCCCGCCACCTCCTCGGTGACCACGGCA
>MTKS01000190.1 GCA_004028495.1 Candidatus Electrothrix marina | reverse complement strand
GCATTGCTGATCAGCTGGTTGATTCGGCTCACATCCTTTTGCGAAAGTCCGGGGGTGGAGCCGTCATCGGCTACGCCGATAAAGATGGTGCCGCCGTTAGTATTGGCAAAGGCGGCCATCTCAGCGGCTAAGGATTCGACGTTTTTTTATGTCCGCTTTGAATTGGCGGGTGCTGTCTTCACCGAGTGTGATTTGGGAGAGGATGTCTGATTGTTTCATGTTATTATCGTACGGTTTGTTGGATATTTTTCAACAGGGCATGGAGGGGCGGTTCGCGAACCGCCCCTACACATCCTTGTTTTCCAGGATGGTGCCTGTGAGAATGGCACCTGTTAAATCTGTTCCCTCCAAATTCGCGCCTTCAAGAAGTGCGTCTTGCAAATTAGCCCAAACAAGTTCTGCATCCTTGAGATTCGATCCTTTAAGGTTTGCCTCTATCAAATTAGCCCCCAAAAGAGATGATTTTTCAAGATGTGCCTCGCTCAAATTTGCTCGTGCAAGAATTGAATAACGCAACGATGAGTCTTCAAAATGGGACATGGTAAAGTTTGCCCAATAAAAATCGATCCCTGCAAGGAAGTAGCCGGATAAATTTAAGAACCCTAGCCAACCAGCACGATCATCTAACCCTCTCACCCGCGCAATCCACTCCCCGAAGGCTCTATCCGATTCTAAATCCAGCCTGGAAACCTGCTTAGTCAGCTTCGCAATATGAAAATGTACTGCCAGCAGGGCTTCCTCAGTATTCCTTGCCAAGCTCAGATGCTCCTTAAAGCCTTTGCTCAAGAACACATTAGGAAAGGGCAGGCCCTGATTGATGGTGTAACTGAGTAGCTCCCGCATCATGCCTTGCAAGTCGAGCAGTTCGTTCTCCTGCATCGACCTGAATTCGTTGCTGATGAAACGCAGTAGGTCTCTGTCTATCGCGGTAACCGCACAAAAGCCGGTCCAATGTTGGAGAGCATCCTTTTTCGACCACCCATCATCCGGGTCTTCCTGCCGCCGCCTACGCTGCTTCTGCATCTGGCGCAAAAGGCGGATGATGCGTAGGGCAGTCAAATACTCGCCAAAGCTTTTATGGGTGAACTCAAAGGTGGGATCGCCGTCTTGTCGATTGTCAGACTGGCGGAAGTAAAAGGCCGTCAATAAGCGAGTCACGCCCGCCTTAGCCCCTTCCTGGAATTTTTCCAGATACTTGTCAATGCCCCCAGATTCACATTTTTTTTGAATACCGGAAACCGTGGCCGTCCGCCCATCACCATGCCAGACTGCCAAGGCGATTTCCTCCAATACTCGAATAAATTGCTGTTCTTCCAAATCACCCGTGCATGTATTGACTCCTCTGTTTTTCCCTCTCTGTTCTTCTTCATACCTACGCCAATAAACCGCACTGATCAAATCCGCATAAATTTGGTTCAGAGTGGTGTCATCGGTGAACTTGATGGTCTTGCGGTCATAGCTCAGGGCTACCAAATAATTCAGGAGCGGCTGGGCCGTGATCTCGGCAAGATGCTCCCGACCCAGGTCAGCAGGTAGGCTCGCATAGCCCTTACCTGCGGCCTCTCCATATTGCCGCCACCATTTCTGCCGTTGATCCTCAGCCAGCAGCCCGTCTGGGTCATGGTATTTCTCCTGCTCCTTTTCCGCGACAAAATAGGGTAGCACAGAGCTGATCTGTTTATGCTCCCGTAACTTGGTTGCCACCGACTGCACAGCAATGGTTCGCCCGGTGATGATGACCTGCCGTTGCTTGTGATAGTTATTGCCTTCCTGAATGCGGCGCAGCACCTCGTCCACAAAGTTGTTGGCCACCTCCGAGGCTGCCTTGCCCTGCAAGGCCAGTTCGTCCAGGCCGTCAAAGATGATCAGCAGGCGGTCTTTGCCTGTATTGGCATCCAGCGGATTGCCGGACAGGAACGGATTGTTGCGGATATGGTGTTCCATCGCCGTTATCAGATTGTCCGTGGCATCAAAGAGATGCAGCGGGATGTACAGGCAGGGGATGTTGGTTTCCTGAGCAATCCGGGCGGCAAAGACCTTGGCAAAGGTGGATTTGCCGGAACCGGGGCCGCCGCTGATAAAGCGGACAGCAGGTCCGGCAGCAGGATTGTGCAGCCAGCTTCGGAATTCGCTTTCCAGATCCACTACGATTTTTTTCACCTGATCTCGTTGCGGCTCTAGCTCCTGACTGTGTTCGTCTCCCTGCTCCTTTTCCTCATAATAGGCCCGCAGCGGTACATAGACCTTGTCCACGCCAAAGGCTTCGGCAAACATCCGGTCGCTGACTTGCCGTTGCAGATGCTGTGCGTACAGTTGCCAGCTTCGGGCCTCTTCGGTCGCCTTGGTAAAGGGGCTGTCAAAATGATTTTTCAGCTCCGCATAATCCTGCGGGGCCTTCTTCCAGGTCTCGTGGAGGGCAAAGACAAAATAATCCGGCAAACGGCAGGCAATCTGTTCGGCATTCGTTTGTTTGGCACCAAGTCCTTGCAGCCAAGCAGCTACAGGCTCATGCAAATCTTGCAACAGAGGTAATTCACCTGGCCGGTCAAAGAACTTCGGGTTGATTGTTACCTCCGCCCGGCCCATTTCCTCTTCAAAGCGAACGGAAAGAGCTTTGAGCTGTTCTTCATCGGGGCGATTGCGGAACAAATCAAAATGGTTATCCACCAGCTCAAAAAGAGCGGCGGTCAGGGCACGATAGATGAGCAGCCAAGCAAGTTCGCCGGGCTTCTTACCCAACCCTGCCGCATCCAAGGTATCCAGAGCAGCTCCGCCAATGTCGCTCCAATCCAGCATCGCCCCTTCGATCACCATCTTGCCGATGCCGAGCAGCAGTTTGCGCGGTTCCGCCTTGATCTCCCGGTTCCAAAGCGCAACCGGTTTGCTGATGTTTAATCCGTTATCAGGGAGTTCAGCCACAGCATCTCCTTTTTGTTGTAAGGTCATGGGAATATTTTTAGCGGCAGGGCCTTGGCAGATGCTGCTCCGTGGCGAATCAAACGGCTGAAGAACTCTTCCAGGGCCTCTAGCTTTGCCGAGGAAAGATCGTATTCCATAGCTTGGAGATAATGGAGACAGGCAGTGGGGTCCATCGGGATACGGCGAGCCGCCCGTTCAGAGATCTCCGGCAGACGCTCCTGGCCCTGATCGCGACAGGAAAGCAGGGTCTGATGCAAGTCCCTGGCGGTGTCTTCCGCTGTTGCAAGAAAATCTTCGCGCACAGCGCAGACGGAAAAGACAAAAGGCAGGCTAGTCTGCTGGTTCCAGAATTCCGCCAGATCGACTTGAACAGGGTAGGGCGAGTTGGTCTCTGTTGCCAGCCGCAGGGCCTCGTCGCCGATGGCAAGCACGGCTGCCGGTTCGTTGGCAGGATCGCGGGCACCGAAGACCTCGCCGCTGGTATATTTGGGTTTGACTAAGAAAAAATCTTCCAGAATAATGCGCAACAGCCAGACCGAGGTGTCGGACTGACCGGTCATGAGCACCTGTTTGCCGTCCAGCTCCTCCGGCGGAACTGAGGAAAAGAGAAACACACTGCCCACCGGCCCGGTGGCGGAAATGGAGAGGTCAGCCATGATCCGGTACTGTTCTGGTCGGACCGCATACTCGTAGCAGGAGACAAAACCGAGGTCAAGTTCTCCGGCAGCCAGCAGGCGATTGAGCTGTGCAGGCGGGGCCTCGGTCACGGGCCAGTCCGGGTTATGTACCTGCTCTTTCCATACTTCATAGATAGGGGCGGTGTTGATGTAGTTGACCATGCCGAAACGTGCCATAATATTATTCGGCCTATGCCGCCTCAACTTTTTCAAATAGCAGCCGTTCAAAACCAAGAGAGACCACTGCAAAGCGTTGTAGGCGCAGATTGCCGTATTTGCGTTCCAAAATGTCGCCGTATTTCTGCACCTGCTCCATTGCATCCAGCAGCTCCTGTTTCATGGAAGGCAAAGCGCGAAGGGCATCAGGAGACAGCTTCTTCGCCTCTTCTCCGGTCAGTCCAGCCTTGTGCAGAGGGACGAATTTGAACTCTATCAGGATATCAAAGATCTTTCCGTGTCGTTTGTCAGGGCGGATAATCATGCAGAGATCAGCATACCGTCGCTCAAGCTCGGGCTCTGAGTCCATGATGTAGA
>MTKS01000189.1 GCA_004028495.1 Candidatus Electrothrix marina | reverse complement strand
ATGAAGCCTCTCTGTTGAAGCCTTTTCCAACGCTTTGAACAGCTTGCTCTGAAGAGCCTTTTTTCGCCGTTCCAGTTGATCTGATGCAGTCTTTCCTGGAACAGCCATTCGGCGGCTTGGGGTTGTCTCAAAGCAGAACCACAAAGGCCATAAAGAATGAAGCGTTTTAAGCTCTCTCTGTTCTAACCGAGAAAGCTCTTCGTTGTTTATCAGGGTGAAAAAATGCTTGCGGAAGGTGGATTGAAACTGCGGAAGATCTTTTATGGCTTCCGTCAGATTGAGCGCAGACAGAAGAGGTCTACTGATTTTAAAATTTAGCTCTTCAAGCTGTTGCTTAATTTCAACACGTCTCCGAGGAGTATCAGCTTTGCCAAGAAAGGCGTTTGCCAGCATCACTGATCCAGATAAATCTAAAAAGTTCCGTATGCTATTAAAATATTCCCTTGCTGCTTGCAGGTATGGCTGATACTGCTGTAGGTATGCAGAAATGATAGTTTCTGTTTTTCTGTTCTCGTGCTCTTTGGCTGTTGAGATATCCTCCAACCTTTCCTCTGTATATCCGAATTGATCCAGTGCTTCCAAAGGAAAAGACGGTCGGTTGAGAACTTGTAGAGACGTTTTTTTCCATTCTTCAGTATCTGACAGTTTGCTGAGTTCCTGAACGATTGTCTTACTACGAAAATGTTTTACCAAATTTCTGTGGAGTTCATCCAGACTCGAAACCACCTCCTTTCGTATTGCAAACATTTGGCTACTGTAATCCTGCCATATTACAGGACGAAACATGTGGCTGCCTAAAATACGGGCGGTATTATTGACATGTACAACCCATCTTGGCTTCAGTTGACTGGCTGGAATATTTGTTTTCGTCGTCTCGTCATAAGGATATTCAAAATCAAAAACTTGGTGTCCGTATCCTTGACAGCCATATCCTGTGCAATCTGGAACTAACTGTGCCAAAAGATCGACATGACGCATTGCCAGTGCGTGAAAAGGCTCTTTTTCGGTAGAATCTGATTTTCCTAATTTTTGTATTTTATCATCTGTAGGTACAATGAAATGTGCCCGAATAACTCCATCTTGTTCTTCAATATATGGTGTATTGGTTTCCCTGCGGTAACGATCAAGCAAAGTTGGACGAATATCTTCGTACCATTCAATAAAATCATCAGTCGTTGAAAGAGCCTGCCAAAGGCCATAAATTAAAACAGCCAACGTGTCTATAGGCAGTTTTTCTAAAGTGTTACGAAGTGCATTCCAATCTATAAGCTCGTCTATTCGTTTGTTGACTTCCCTGAATCCCGTCCAATAAGTAACCTGTCCAAATTCGTTCCAGTCTTTTTCTTGGTCATAAGCAGGAAGCAGTGGAAGCGCGACCTGTTGTAGCCAGTTATCAAGCCGTGCAAATACCTGCGATTTAGGCAGTTGCTCTTTTTGCCACTGCTTTGCCTCTTTTTGTCCTTCTTCAGGAAGCATGTCGATAATACCTAATGGCTTCCCTTCCAGAACTCCAACGAAGTCCACAAAATCCAAAACAGTAAACCAACCATGACCAGCTTTGTCGTAAACCTGCTTGATCAGTTTGGCATTATTATGAATATATTCATATATCCCGAGCCATAATAGAGCACGCAAAACACCATTTACCGCACCCCAAGTCTCGTATTTTGCCGTGTTCAAATATGAAAGAACGGCATTCGTGGCCTCTGAGTAAAATCGGAAGATATGGAGAAGGAATATTTCTACATCCGCATCTTCCAGCAATGGTAGACATTCCAAAGCCAATATTTCCCAAGAACACAGAATAGGGTCTGCAATAATTGAAGTGAGGATTTCGGAACGGACAGGATGTAGTCCTGTTAAATGACGGGCATCATTGCTGCGGCGCAGCAAATATTCTTTTTCTAAGCGGCCAATTGACCGTTGCAGTGTTGTGTTGCCGGGCAGTTGAGCTAACTTGGCTAAATCAATACGGGCACCGCAAGCCCCGGCCACTGCAACCTGCCTGATTAACTTCAGATCATTTTCAGAACGTTGTTGGCAATCAACCTCATCGGCAATCTGATCATATTGCTTTTGCAGGCGATTATGTAAATTTTCAGTGTGCGTCAGCAGATAGACGAATTCCAGCAAAGGACCTTCTTCTAAAAACTTTGCCCACGCCTGCTCAAAATCAGGGAAGCGACACCCTTCCGCACTTTCCCATGCTGTATAAAGCTCCCGTGCCTCTTGCCGATTAAAGACAAGCTCTATATCTGCAAACGTGATGTCAGCCGAAGTTATGTCGGTCAGCCGCCAGTCTTCTTCCCTAATAGTGACAAGACAGCTAATATGCGGCATTTCATGGATGCGCTGTAAAAACTCAGCAAGTCCTTTGTCATTATGGCTGGCATCAACATAGAAGGTGAAGGGAATGCTATACCCGGCAAGAGCGGCGGCTACTTCCAAGGCCCGTTTTTCCGTGCTTAAATCCCGGATTTCATAGGAAACGGCAGGACAGTAGTCGTGCAGATATCGGTAGGCCAAGGCCGACTTCCCTTGACCGGATGCGCCATGCACGATAACAATTTTTGTTTTCCTGAAACCTTCTTGGATGGCATTCAAGTGCTGCTGGCGTTTAACATCCAGATCAGACAGGATATGCTGCCAGCCAACAGATACACCTTCATGAAATGCTTTGCGCAGTTGTTCCCTGTCCTCAACTTCCTGATCCAGTAACGGGATGATGGAGGTACCCCATTCCCTGTGATGACCTTCACGGGCGGCAAGATATTGACCAATCTGCTGCAAGCGTTCCAGCAAGTCCTGCCGGGTATAGCCCTTTTCCTGTTCAGCACCACGGTAAAGCTCCTGCATCAACAAATCAAAGGCCGCCTGCCAATCGCCGGTTATCAGAGGGAACTGGGTAAGGTGTTCTTGGATAGACTTGAGTTCTTCTTGTTCGTTGAGAGAATGATGCTTGAGACGCTGAAAAACTTTCAGCAGTTCCGGTGTGTTGATTTTTTTATTCTTTTTCAGAGTTGTTGCGTCGGCACCTATGCAGTTCTGCAACTCCGGCCCCAGCTCTCCGTAGCTTGCCAGAACAACCTGAACATCTGGGTAGCGTGTGATATAATTGGCAGCACGTTCAAAAAAGCTCTTTCCAGAATTCTTTCCCTTTCCCGCTTTGTTCAATACTGAAAATGTTAGTGGGGCCTTATGGTCTTTAACCTGAACAATTTCGAGCGGTTTACCTAAGCTGTCATGCACCGAAAAATCTTCCAGACTTTCAGGATAGAAATGCCCTGTTTCTGAAGATAGAATCCTGTTCAGTGTATGCAAAAACTGCTTACGGAATCCCCGTAAAGCAGGAATTCCACCGGTCGTTTGATCAACTTGTGGCTCTCTTACCGTCAAGTGGACAACCTATCGGAACAATGACATTTCATATAATTACCGAGATGTTTCAATAGAAAATTCGACAAACTGCACAGGCACAAACTCTGTCAACCAAACGCCGTTAGCGGACAGAAAAAACAGATGCCCGGCATCAGCCATCCCCTCCGCATCAACTTCCAACACAACAGGAGGACCATGCCGGGTACCGACCCGGTACGCCTGCTCCCTTGTTGCGGAAAGATGAACATGCAGACGACTCATGCTTTGCAGACCTTGAGAGCGAATTGACGGGAGAAAACGAGTCGCCGTTCCATGATAAAGCACCGGAGGCGGATCTGTCGGCGTAAGTTCAAGATCAACATGAAGGGAATGGCCCTGATTGGCGCGAATCCGTAACTCATCTGGACTAAAGGCAAACCGCTGTTTATCGTTGCCAAAAACGATTCGGTCAAGGAGATCTCTGGAAATCACAGTGCCGTGGACCTCGGCAGCGTTCAGCAGATCATCAACAGCAACCCAACCGTTTGCATCAAGGTGCAGCCCGATTCTCTCCGGGGCATGGCGAAGGATCAGGCTGAGGAATTTACTGATGTTAACATTCAGATCAAGCATGGGAACAAAAAAATACGCTTGCCTCTCAGCCTTTACACCGCAGGCTGCTCAGTGCTCAGGTGCTCTCACCTCCGCTCCATAAACCTGATCACATTATAGAGCATCTCATTACACGGCACCGCAATCCCCTGCGTTTTCCCCAGGCGAATAACCGCCCCGCTCAAGGCATCAATCTCGGTCTTCTTTCC
>MTKS01000188.1 GCA_004028495.1 Candidatus Electrothrix marina | reverse complement strand
CAAACCGAACACAACAGCGGGCAGAGTTGCTAAAATCAGATACCAGCCCATCCGCGAATTCGGCTCGACAAAGGGCTCTCGCCGAATAACACCCTGCAGGAAAGCCTTTGTAATCGCTATCAGATCTTTTCGAAAATAAATAAACACAGCAAACAGGGTACCCCACTGCACCAGGACATCAAAGATAAACCCCTGCTCTTTTCCAAAATGCCAACCCAGAAAATGAGGAACCAGTACCAGATGACCGGAGCTGGACACCGGAATAAACTCTGTGAGTCCCTGCACAATACCAAGAATAATTGCCTGCAAAAAAGTCATTCTTTTTCCCTCAACAAACCGGACAACCCGCCCGGGAATATATTATTGTACCGCCCGAACATCAGAAGAATTTTTCGGCACCCAGGCCAGTCCGCCTTTAAAGCCGTAGCAGCGGGCCAGATATAAGGTATGGACTGTTTCCTCACCAAACCAGGGACCGGTGCGCCGGAGCGTCACCGTAACGACCGGGTCCACCCGCTCAAAGACCTCGGGCAACACCGTGATAACCGGTTCATGCTCAAAGATACCAACAGCATCTTTTCCAAGCAACATTTCGTCCTTAAACCAAAAATCATACACATTGGGCCGAGACCAGCGATTAATGGACACCGTGCGCGGCTGCCCTTTCATGTAAAAGGCCAATTCACTGGCAAACTGATAACGAAGGCCGAAAATAAAGGTTTCATCAGGTCGTTTCATGCTCTGTAACTCCTTATCAACGATCTTTCCCAGAGCATCCCAGCCCTTGGTTTCCCTGGCAGTACGATCCAAAGTAACCTTGAACGGCAGAATCGGATAAAGAAGCTGCACCGAGATAAGCGTTGAAAGCAAAAAGGCTAGGCCGAGTCCGAAACGCCATAAACGATATTGGGAAGCTGTTTTCTCCATTTTCCCGACCTGTCCCGGACTGTACAGAGCAGCGATCAGAACAAAGGCCGTCAGATAGGCAGGAGCGGGCCAGTTGCCGTAGATACGAACATGCAGGGCCAGCAGGGTGAAGACCGAAAAAGTGGTCAAAGACATCCAGATGAGAAAAGATGCCCGTGGGCGGGGGATCCGGTTCCCGGACCATCCTTTGGCCCAACCAACAACAATGAATAAAAAAACTACAGGAGAAAGCAAGGCCGCCTGCGTACCGAAAAAATCAGGAAGGTATGCCCAGGTCAGGATGGTCGATTGATCCACCCCGCCTTGAAAAAGCACATGGCGAAAGGTGACCCAGTTATTTTGTGCATTCCAGAGGATGACCGGGGTAAAGAACAGGAAGCCTGTTACCAATCCCAGCCAAGGTCTGTAGCTGAGCAACCGTTTCCGATACGCTGAGGTAAAAATCATCGCAAAAAAGAGCGACGGCAGAAAAAGCAGCATGGTGTACTTGGAAAGCAGGCCCAGGCCGAACCAGATGCCGGTCAGCAGCCATTGCAACAGGGTATCTTCCTCAACAGCCCGCGCCGCATGATAGCAGGCAGCGGCCCAGCACAGGAGCAGCATCCCGTCCGGGGTGGCGATCAGGGCGGACCCGACCATCAGCAGAACACCCTGCGTGAGCAGGGCGACCTGTAAGGCTGTTCGCCAGGAAAACCACTGTGCCGTGAGCAGGCAGAGATAGACCGAGGAAAAAGTAAGAGCAAGGACTGTGGGTAAGCGGACAGCGAATTCTGTATGACCGAAAAGATTGGTCGCCAACCAAATCCCCCAGGCTATCATGGGTGGATGATCATGATAACCCAGCGCAAGATAACGGTTCCACTGCCAATAATTGGCCTCATCCGGCACAAGAAGGAAGTGCCCGCTGATAAGCAGGCGGACAGCCAGTCCCGCACCGAGAACCAGCCAGATCAAGCGAATATAACGTATTTCTTTTGTTGATCGGGAAAGCATCACACCCTTCTTTCAGAAGACTTTCCCGCAAAAAGGAGAGCCGTACAAAACTTGTTCTCTTAACTGATTTCGATTATGATCGCTCATTGATCTCTATTAAACCTCAATATCTTTTTTCAGCAAAGGGGATTATGCTCATTATGCGTTTATCAAAATTTTTTTTTTTCGCCCTTGCCCTGTGTTCCTTCTTCCCGGTTCACCTCTCTCCGAACAGCGTCTATGCGGCCCACGGAGTGTCTCTTGACGGCTCGTTGAAATACCCTGCCGGGTTTGATCATTTTGATTATGTTGAACCGAAAGCGAACAAAGGCGGGCTGCTGACCTTACACGCCATAGGCAGCTTTGACAAGATGAATCCGTTTACCCTGAAGGGCACAGAGGCCTTCGGCCTGTTCGGCATTGAACAGAGCCTGATCTTTGAGACCTTGGCTGTGGCCGGCCTGGATGAACCCTTTGCGGCCTACGGCCTGATTGCCGAGGATATCGAGTTGGCAGCGGATAAAAAGTCTGTTCTCTTTACCCTGAACAGGAAGGCCCGTTTTTCCGACGGCAGCCCGGTGACAGCAGAAGATGTCAAATTCTCCCTGGATACCCTCAAGTCTGATCTGGCCCATCCTTTTTATCAAATGTATTATCAGGATATCAGCGAGGCGAAAATAGAGGACAAGGCCCAGGGGAAAATTCGTTTCCTCTTCAGCCGCCCTAATAGAGAACTCCATATCATTGCCTCGGGCCTGCCCGTGCTCAACAAAAAATTCTATACAGAACACGGCTTCGGCACTGAGAGCAAAGGCGATCCCATGTTGCCCCCCGTCGGCAGCGGCCCGTACATTGTCAAAGAGGTCAATCCGGGAAAATCCATCACCTATGAACGCAATCCCGATTACTGGGCCGCAGATCATCCTACCCGCAAAGGGATGTTCAACTACAGCACAATCACCGTCAAATACTTCAAGGATCAAATCGTCAGCCTTGAGGCCTTCAAGGCCGGAGATTTTGATTTTATGTGGGTAAATATCGCCAAGCAATGGCAACGCGATTTGGTCGGACGCCCGTTTGATCAGGGAAAACTGGTCAAAAAGACCTTTGCACATAAAAACAACCAAGGCATGCAGGGCTTTGTTTTCAACACCAGAAAAGAGCTGTTTAAAAATCTCGAAGTTCGTCAGGCCCTGGGATTGGCCTTTGACTTTGAATGGACCAATAACGCCCTCTTTTTTAATCAGTATACCCGTGCAAATTCCTATTTCAGCAACTCGAATCTGGCAGCGACCGGTCTGCCCGGTGAAACCGAGCTGAAGCTTCTCAATCCGCTCAACGAGAAATATCCGAGCACTCTCCCGCCCGAAGTCTTTACTGCACCGCTCACCCCGTCGACAACCGCTCCCCCGAACAGTCTGCGCGGTAATCTCCGTCAGGCCCAAAAACTTCTGGCTGAGCAGGGTTGGCAGGTCAAAGACGGGGTTTTGACCTCGGCAAACGGCAGACAGCGCTTTGAATTCGAGATCCTGCTCGTCAGCCCCTCTTTTGAGCGGGTCATGGCTCCTTATGTGAAAAATCTTGAAAAGCTGGGGATAAAGGCGAATTATCGAACCATTGATGCGGCCCTGTACACGGATCGGATCAAAAATTTTGATTTTGACATGACCGTTACTGTATTCGGTCAATCACAATCACCGGGGAACGAGCAGCGGGACAACTGGACTTCCGCAGCCGCTTCCCGCAACGGCTCTGCAAATCTGGCAGGCATTCAATCGCCGGTGGTGGACAGTCTGGTTGACTCACTCATCTATGCAGAAACCCAGGAAGAGCTGACTGCAGCCTGCAAGGCCCTGGACCGCGTCCTCTGGTACGGCTATTATGTGGTGCCCAACTGGTATCTGGCCTATCACCGCCTGACCTTTTCGTCCAGATTCAAACAACCCAAGCAGCTTCCGGTGTATTATAATCCCTATGCCCTGCTCTATACCTGGTGGTTTGCAGGGGAGTAACAGAGAACCTCAGCAGATAAATAAACGTCCTATATACGTCCCCGGCCTCGGAGTACAGGATTCCGCCATGCAACCGCACAAAAAACTCAATATTCTTCTGGTTGAAGATGACAAGGAAAGTATGGATTTTTTTGTCAGCTGTTTCGGGAAGGAATACAATATTCTCTGTGCCTCCTCCGGCGAGGAGGCCCTTGAATATTTTGAGCAGGAAGACGATATCGCCATGGTACTCTCAGACCAAGCCATGCCCGGCATGACAGGTGTGGAGCT
>MTKS01000187.1 GCA_004028495.1 Candidatus Electrothrix marina | reverse complement strand
GATTAAAGTCAGCAGGCAACGGCTGTCCTGCGCCGCTCTCTGTTCTTCCTAATAATGTATTGAAAAAGCAACAGGAAGGGTATAAGCTTGACCATATTGTTCATTGATTCCTGCTGCTGTGAAGCAGCGAAGTCGTCAATTCAACATTCGTCAGTCTCATGCACCTCAAACTCGCCTACAGAAACATCACGGCCTATAAAAAACGCAGCATCGTCACCCTGCTGCTGACCACAGTCACCACAGCCCTGCTGGTCTTTATGACAGCCTGGATGGATGGCTCTCACAGTACGATCCTCAGTAATGCCGTGGAGATCTATCCGGGCTATATCCAGATAACCGGCAAGGGTTTCCGGGATAATCCCAGCTTTGACAACCTGATCTTTGATGCACAGGCGATCAATGACAAACTTGGGAAACAGGCAGGCATTGCCGCCTTCGGTGCCCGTTTCGAGACCTTTGTCCTGTATTCCGTGGGCGAAAAGGCCGTGGGCGGTATGCTCACCGCCATTGAACCGGAAAAGGAAGCCCATCTTTCCCGACTGGCAGATTCCCTGATCAAGGGGGAATATCTCCAGGCAGGGGATGGCAATCAGATTTATATTGGCAATGAACTGGCCCGTCGCCTCAAGGTGGATGTGGGGGATATCGTCACCTTTATCGGGAGCGGGGCAGATTACTCCTTTGCAGCGGATAACCTCAAAATTAAGGGGATCTTTCAGACCGGCCTGTTTGAATTCGACGCTGCTGCGGCCTTTCTCGACAAGAGCTATTTTGATCAGATCATGGCTTCAGACAACTCTGCCACTCATTTCATTGTCCTCCCCGAGGAGCCCGAGCAGGCGGAACAGCTGGCCGCCAGCATCGGCACTAACCTCGGGCCGGACTATGAGTCCGCAAGCTGGAATCAAATCATGGCGGCCCTGGTCAAGGCCATGCAGTTGGATTCGGTGTTCGGCTATATCACCCTAGGGATCATCTTTACGGTGATCTTTTTCGTCATCATGATCTACACCTTCCTGGCCGTGTTCGCCCGCATTCGTGAGTTGGGCATCCTGCGGGCCATTGGCACCAAACCCAGTGAAATTTTCATCATGCTCATACTGGAATCCTGCCTGCTGGCCCTGGTCAGCGTGCTGCTCGGTGGCCTGATCGGGGCTAGCGCGGCCTGGTATTTTGAGGCCAATCCTATTGTCTTTGCCAGCTTTGAAGAGCAGTTCAAGCAGTACGGTATGGCGGTTTCAGCCATTCCCACCGCCTTTATGCCCCTGGTTATCCTCCGAGATATGGCGATAATGTTTATTCTCTCGGTCCTGTCCACCCTCTATCCCATCCTCAAGGCCAACCGGATGCAACCTGTGGAGGCCATGCACCATGTTTAGTCTGATCATAAAAATCGCCCGAGCCTCCCTGGCTCGTCGCGGCCTGCGTTCTCTGTTGGTTATCCTGATGATTGCCGTCAGCCTCTGGGGCCTGCTGCTCATAGAGGGGGTTTACGAGGGGATGATTGAGCAGATGATCAATAATGCCATCCGTAGCGACAGCGGTCATCTTTCCCTTTTTGCCAGGGATTACCGCTCAGACCCGGATCTCTCCCGGCAGGTCCATGAGGTCTCGGCCATCAAGGCTGCTCTGGAGCAGGACACGCGGGTGCGGAGCTTTGCCGAGCGCATCAAGCAGGACGGCTTGGCCGCAACAGCCCATGCCTCACGGGGGGCTGTGATTATCGGCATGGATCTGGAAAAGGAAGAACAGCACGGCAGGTTGGCGGAATATCTTCAGAAAGGAGAATTTAGTTTCGGCAAGAAAGGCAAGGGGATTATCCTCGGCTTTAAGCTGGCTGATACCCTGCGGGTGCGCATCGGCAGCAAAATCATTCTCTCGGCTCAGGACATGCATGCGGAGGTTGCGTCTGCCGCCTTCCGGGTGACCGGCATCCTCAAAACCAATAATATGGGCCTGGATGAACGGGCGGTCTTTATTGATCTGAACAAGATGCGTAAGATGCTGATTGTGCCGGAAGGCGTAAGTCAGATTGCGGTGATTGTTCATGAGCAGGATCAGCTTGCCGAGGTGCAGGAGGATCTGCATACACGATTTCCTGATCTGGATATCCTCCGCTGGGACGAGCTGTACCCGGCCCTGATGCAGTCCAAGGTAATCATGGACGGCTTTAATATGGTGATCAGCGGGATGATTTTCTGTGTGGCAGCCCTGGGAATTTTCGGGGTGATACTGGTTTCGGTGCTGGAGCGCATCCGAGAATTCGGGATCATGCTCGCCATCGGCACCCGCTTCGGCTTGATCCGCAATATTATCCTGGCTGAATCCTTTTTTCTCGGCCTGATCGGCTTTGTCTTCGGTAGTTTGATTGGAGGAGCAAACCTCTATTATTTCAAGATCTACGGCCTTGATCTCAGCGCGTTTAGCGACGCCTTTGATGAGTTCGGCATGGATGCGATAACCTATGCCGTTATCCGCCCGAGCTATTTTCTCACCGCCTTTGTTGCGGTGCTGCTGGCTACCTTTTTCAGTGTGCTGATTCCTTTGCGGGTTTTGAAGAAGTCTAATCCTATTGAGGCGATTAATAAAGTGTGAGGAACTCAAAGGATACGAAGGGAAAAGTATAGAAACGATACGTTTTATCGACAGGAGAGCACTATGCCGAATACAGCCTATTTTGAGCATTATACAACGGATGATTATGCCCGGTGGGAGGGTGATTGGGAATTGATCTACGGTGCGCCGTATGCCATGTCGCCGTCCCCTTCCATCTCGCACCAGCGCGTGGCGAAACGACTCCTTGTGCTGCTGGATGCACAGTTACAGGACTGCTCTTTATGCGAGGTGCTCAGCGAGGTGGACTGGCATTGTGCCGATGATATCATCGTTCGACCGGATATCGTGGCGGTCTGTGATGTTGAAGGGGAAAAGCTTGTTCGGACTCCTGAGCTGATTATTGAGGTTGTTTCTCCGTCCACTGTTAAACGGGATGAGCGGATAAAACTTGAGCTGTATCAAGCGAAAGGGGTGGAAACCTATATCCTGGTTTATCCGCAGGAGCGGAAGATAGTCATTTATCAATTAGCTGGTGGGCGGTACCGCAAGGTTGGGGACGATAAAATGGAATCTTTTGATTTCAGGGTAAGGGATTGTCCTGTTAGGCTTGAGTTTGAGCGGGTTTGGCGGGTTTGAGGTAGAGGAAGGGGAGGGAAGCGTCCTTCATGGCTATCGGCAAAGTATAATGATATTAATGTGGGGTCCATTTTAGTATGAATAACAGTTATTCAAAAATGAATATTTTAACAGAGAGTGATGTTGAACAAAAAATCATTTATAAGCTTTTAGTCACATCGTCTCCTTATGGACTTGGTTATTCAGACTCAGATATTCGAACTAAACCTGACATAAGAAAATTAACAATAGATAAAGGTACAAAAAAGAAATTATATTATCCCGATTATGCAATACTGATTGACGGTCTTCCTTGTGTTATTGTTGAAGCTAAATCACCTGGTGAAAATTTACAGGAGGCGATTCGTGAAGCGAGGCTTTATGCAACAGAAATAAACTCAACGTTCAAACAAAATATCAACCCATGCAGCAGAGTTATTGTAACTGATGGGCAAAGAATAATATCAAGCTTTTGGGATGTTGACTCTATCTATGTAGAATTTCATTTTGATGAAATTGATCCATTAAACCCAAAATTTGACATTTTTTTATCATTTGTGTCAAAAACTAACATTTCATTATTTGCTACAGATATTCTTAAATCAATTAAAAAGAAAGCAAGGTATTACAAGCCAGTTTATATGCTAGGCGGTAAATCTGTCATTAACGAAACAGTAGGTGAAAATAGCTTTGGAACCAATGTATCTTTAGAGTATAAATTTCTATTTAACCCTGACAGTATGGATGATAGAAAATCAATAGTAGATAATGCTTATGTGCAATCAAAAAGAAAACAGTCACATGTTGCGCCTATTGATAAAATTATCAGGGCCGCTCTACCACCAAACTTAATAGATGCTACCTCGTTAGATGATACAGAAAAACCAAATGAAATTTTCGATAAAATTGAAGATGCTCATAAATTAAGAAATGAGATATGCTTATTAATAGGTGGCGTTGGATCAGGAAAATCTACATTTACAGACTATTTAAGATTAGTTGCACTATAATGGACC
>MTKS01000186.1 GCA_004028495.1 Candidatus Electrothrix marina | reverse complement strand
AAACTAGACAAGCCCGAAGTCTCAGGTAACTCTCAGGCTAAGGTTCAGCAGGAGACCCTATCATGCCTTTTGGATCAGCACCCTCCACTGATCGCCGAGCTTTTTCCGGCACAATACCGTATGCCCCTCCTGTTGAACAGAACCGGGTACATTTCTAACAGGAGGACCGGCGTCCAAAATGATCTCCAGAATTTGACCGGAGTCCATGGCGGACAGGTGCATCTTGGTCTTCGCGTAATTCAGCGGACATCTCACGCCGCTCAAATCTTCGAACCTATCGGCTTTCCAGTTTTCACCTGTAGATTCAGTATGTTGATCGCAATTTTTATTCGCCGCTCTGATCGCCATATCAGCTCACTCTCCTGGAAACCCGCATAGCATCTTCATTTTTTTATATAATTATTTAAAAGCACAGCCAAGAGATACAACCTGTTCCCTCTGTTCCCCGTACCCTGAGACAGGAGAGGATACAGACTGATCGAATACGGATTTGATCAAACCGACAGGTCGCAGGTTGCTCGGTCAATTTCAGTGAGGTCAAGTATCGTGGGATTCTCCCCGCAAAGAGGACAGTCGGAGCGTTTCTTCAGTACCACCCGTCTGAAATGCATAATTTTAGCATCAAAGGTGAGGAGGGTATCTGTGAGCAGGATTCCGGCTCCGGTAATAAATTTGAGGGCTTCCGCCGCCTGGATTGTTCCCAACATACCGGCAATCGCACCGAGCACCCCGGCCTGTGAGCAACTTGGAACCGCCTCAGGAGGCGGGGGTTGCCTGAAAGAACAGCGATAGCAGGCTGAGCGACCGGGAAGAACAGTCATGGTTTGGCCATCAAAACGCAAAATACCGCCGTGCGAGAAGGGAATACCGGCCATTACACAGGCATCGTTGACCAGGAATTTGGTGGCGAAGTTATCGGTACCGTCCAGAACAAAATCGTAATCACTTATTATTTCTTTTATATTTGAAGCATCAAGATAAAGCTTATAGGAATTGACCTCAATCTCAGGGTTAATAGCCCGCATTTTTTCGGCGGCTGAATCAACCTTCGGGCGTTGTATATCGCTTGAGAAATGAATCACCTGGCGTTGCAGATTCGATATTTCAACCACATCCGCATCGACAATACCTATGGTTCCCACACCGGCCGCAGCAAGATAAAGAGCAATAGGAGAACCCAATCCGCCGGCCCCGACAACCAGCACTTTAGCCTCCATGAGTTTAGCCTGACCCTCCGGGCCTACGTCCTGAAGAATAATATGACGGCTGTAACGCTTCAGCTGTTCGTCTGTCAAATTAAGCATTTATATTTTTTTAAACGAGTACAGATATTTTAAGTTGATTAAGTTAATAAGGTCACAACGTAAGTTTTTATTAAGGGATGCTGAACAGCATACATTCACGCATCCCGTAAAGGTTGAAGAACATCTACTGCTCTCAGCAGATTCCGAATTCAACGTTATTCTTTCAACCGCCTGCCATAAAATAAAGGAAATCAACCTCGTTCCTGTCCACAATCATGGTATTATGATAGGTTCCCCGATCAACAATCTCACCGTTCAGCTGCACTGCTACCATTTCAGGGGATGTCACCTGTTCCATTTCAAGCAGACCGGCAACGCTCATCTTCGTTATTTGATCGATAAAACGAGATTCTCCGTTTAATCTGATCTCCATAATTTCTCCTCCAAAAATTTATGGTTTAATCTCAAAATCCAACCCATTTTTCTGTATAATTACAAAGCTGTGAACTTCACACTTATACAGAGCCACTTTATACTTACTACAATGTGTCAGGTATAAATGTCAAGCATAAAAACGCATCCTGCCCTGGGCAAGTTCAATTTTTTTTACTTAAAAGACGATATCTCAAAGCAAACCTGCCAAAGTTATTTCCCAAGACAAAACCGACTGAAAAGAACATCAAGGACATCATCAGGTGTGGTCAATCCGACAATCTCAGCAAGATGGTCCAAGGCGGCTCGCAGATCAACAGCCAACAGATCAGCAGGGGCTCCGGCCAGGAGAGTTTCCCTGACCTGGGAACAGGCGGCCAACGTCTTTTCCAAGATCATTTTATGACGAAGATTCGGCGCACAGGAAATCCGCTCGCTCATCTCCTCCTGCTCACCGATTATGGCCTGATACAGCGTTTCCCGCAATTGCGCGATCCCGACACCCTTGTTCGCCGCCGTCCGTACCTGCGGAACTGCGCCGAAAAAGCCGCTCAATTCCTGCAACAGGTTCTCATCCGCACCCTCATCCGCAATATCTATCTTATCCATCTTATTCAGGATCACGATCCTTTTGCGGTCATCCAGCGAGGTGTATAAACTTCGATCAATTGCACTCAATCCTTGGCTCGCATCAACAACAAAGAGGACCAAGTCCGCTTCCCGCATTTTCTGACGAGCCCGCTCAATCCCCAGCTCCTCCACGGCATCCTCATGATCCCGAATACCGGCGGTATCAACAAGATGCACAGGAATCCCATGCACAGAAATAAGCTCTTCAATGGTATCCCGTGTTGTTCCGGGAAGCTCGGTAACCAGAGCGCGTTCTTCCCGGAGCAGCTGATTCAGCAGGCTTGATTTCCCCACATTGGGGCGTCCCGCGATAACAGCCTTTACTCCCTCGCGAATCACCCTGCCCTGATCCGCCAGGGCGAGCAGGAACTGCAGGGGCTGTTCGATCTGCTCCTCTAATTGCCCAAGGAGATGATCAGCAACCAGGATATCCGTTTCATCATCAGGGAAATCAAGGGCCAGTTCAACGCTTACCAAGACCTCGACAAGCGCATCCCGAATGACGGCAATACGCTCGTACAGTTCACCCCGCAGCTGCCCCACAGCCAATTCAACTCCGCCCATACTTTGAGCCTGAAGGAGGTCGATAACCGCTTCGGCCCGAGTCAAATCAATACGACCGGCAAGAAAGGCCCGTTTGGTGAATTCACCGGGCTGGGCAGCCCGTGCTCCGGCAGCGAGAATCTCAGCCAAAATAGCCTGCAGCACCAGATAACTGCCGTGACACTGTATTTCAGCCACATCTTCCCGGGTATAGGTATGCGGAGCCCGCATAAAGACGGCCATAACTTCATCAAGAACAGCCCCCTGACGATCTCTCACCGTGCCGTAGCAGAGCCTGTGACTTGGAAAGGAACCGTCGGGATGCAGGTTCTCCGGTCTACGGGGCTCAAAAAGCCTGCGCAGAACAACAGCGGCATCCGCACCGCTGATACGAATAACACCGATGCCGCCGATACCCGGAGCCGTGGCAATAGCGGCTATAGTATCATCAGATATCATCATCAGGTAATCAACTGTCGGACGCACTGTCACCGCTGTCAGTCTGTTGCCCCTTTTTCCCCTTTCCCTTCCGCGCATAGGGTTTCTTTTTGCCCGGCTTATAAATCAGTACCTTCTTAAATAACCCTGCTCCCACAGAACGGCTGCGTATGGTGTTATCATCCTGCAAAACCATATGAACGACCCGCCGCTCCGAGGGATTCAACGCCGGAATCGCCTGGGTTTTCCCTTCTTCCCGGACTCGGGCGGCAAGCTCCAGAGCCAGTGTTTTCAGTTCCTCAGCCCGCCGTTCCCGGTACGTGCCTACGTCAAGCGAGAGCATGATCCGGTCCGGCAGACGCCTTGATGTGATTTTGCGCAGCAGGTATTGCAGGCTGTCCAGGGTTCTGCCCTCTCTGCCGACAAGCTCTTCCTCGTATTCGTCGCTGATATGACAGGCGACAGCATGATTTTTCATCGTAACCGTCACTGTTGACGGAAAGCCCATGATGTTGAGCATAGTCGTGATGTCTTCCTGAATTTCCGCTAAAACCTCGTCAGAAGGGGGTTCCGACGGGGGCAGCTCCGCCTCTGTACGTCGATCAGGTCGTCGTTCAGTCCGTTGTTCAGTTTTCGGCGCCGCTTTTTCCCCGCTTTTTCGCCCGATGTTCTTCCGGGCAGATTCTCCCGATGTTTCAGGCTGTTCCGCTGTCTTTCCCGCTACAGTTTCCGCTGTATCAGCATCATCGTGTTCAGGTACTGCCGCCTTCTTCCCGGCCTCGGTCTTTTTGCCGCGTTGGGCGTTTTTTTTCTGTCTTGCCCCGCCCCTGGGCGGAACAACCTTCCTCTTCTTTCTTTGTTACTCGGATATGCGCCTTTTTTTCGACATAACCCGAAGATCC
>MTKS01000185.1 GCA_004028495.1 Candidatus Electrothrix marina | reverse complement strand
CGAGAGATACAGCGATGACACCTGAAAAAGAAGAATAAATTCAACTTGTTGAAATAACTGAAAAAGAAGTGGTCGGGGCGGTAGGATTCGAACCTACGACCTCCTGCTCCCAAGGCAGGCACGCTAACCAGGCTGCGCTACGCCCCGACGGCGTAATGAATTACGTTTCTCTTATATACAGAATTTTTACCTTCCATGCAAGCTTTTTTAGTTCGCCGTTTTTTTTGCTTGACCTCACTGATCAATTTATGCTATAAAAGTTATCGTTGACATGAGCAAAGAACATTTGTTCCTCGGTAGCTCAGTTGGTAGAGCGGGTGGCTGTTAACCACCTTGTCGGCGGTTCGAGTCCGTCCCGAGGAGCCATAGATATGAAAAGCCTGAAGGAGAAATCCTTCGGGCTTTTTTTGTTTGGTGGTGATAGAACCATCAGGGAGTGGGGGTGTCTGATTGAGAATATTCAAATATTCTTACAGTTTATACTTTCCGCTATACCCCCGGGGAGTGACCATTTTTTCATTCCAGATATAGGTTTGGGAGTTGCCGATCATTACGGTGGACTGCATGCCGATCTCGCAGGAGAGCATGTCTGCAAGCGTAGTGAGGGTGATGGTTTCATTGTCACGGGTGGCAGCGGTAACAATGCCCACCGGGGTTTTGGGATCACGGTATTTGAGGAATATTTCCTGGGCAATCTTGATCTGTTCGGTCCGTTTTTTTGATTTGGGATTATAGATCGCCACCACAAAATCGGCACTGGCTACCGCCTCCAGCCGTTTTTTGATCAGCTCAAGGGGAGTGAGCAAATCAGAGAGGGAGACGGCTGCAAAATCATGCATGAGCGGGGCACCAAGCCGGGCCGCACAGCCATTGACTGCGGCAATGCCGGGAATGATCTCGATATTGCAGTCACTATCATGTTCTTCGGCCATCTCAAAAACGAGTCCGGCCATAGCATAGATGCCCGGATCACCGCCGCAAACCAGTGCTACCTTTTGACCGTTCCGGGCTAATTCCAGCGATTTGCGGCAGCGGTCCACCTCTTTCATCATCTGAGAAGTCAGCACCTCTTTTCCTTCCAAGTAACCAGGAATAAGATCAAGATAGGTCTTATAACCGACGATGATATCGGCCTTTTCTAGCGCCTCGCCAGCGGCTGGGGTCATATGTTTCAGTGATCCTGGGCCTGTACCAACAACGTAAAGGGTGCCTCGGTTACTGCCATTGTTATGTTTCGCCTTATGTTCTGCCATTGTTGTTTCCTGCTGAGCAGTAGAGTTGTACCAGCACTGAGCAGGGCGCAGGGTTCGGCCACGCCGATGGCCCCCACAGCCTTGAGTGCTGCATGAGAAGTTCCAATATTGGTAACGCTGTTAATCTCTTTTTTGCTGAAAAAATCTATCTGCCATTGATGATGCCGGGCAAAGGACAGCAAGCCTTCTTTGCCATCTTCATGATGGAGAGGAACCTTCCCGGAAACCGTGACTGAAATGTTTGTCATACAACTTGGATAATACCGGTGGCGGTGCCTGAGCAAGGACCTTGCCCACGGCAATGATGGCGGTCTTGGTGATGCCGGCCTCCTTGACTTGCCCGGCAATATCGGCCAGGGTGCCACGCAGTTGCCGTTCGTCCGGCCAACTGACTTTCTCCACTACACAGACCGGGGTCTCAGCAGGATAACCACCAGCCCGCAGATCCTGCACCACATCCTCAATCATATTGATACTTAATAAAATCAACATGGTTGCTTGATGGCGGGCCAGACTGACCAGGTCTTCTTTTTCCGGCATCGGTGTCCGACCGGCTCTCCGGGTGACAATAATGGTTTGGGATATCTCCGGCAGGGTGAGCTGGGTGGCAAGGCTTGCAGCCGTTGCTGTGGTGGAGCTTACGCCGGGAATAACCCGGAAAGGAATTCCTTCTTTGACCAATTCGGCAATCTGTTCGTTGATAGCCCCATAAATGGCTGGATCTCCGGTGTGGAGGCGTACCACCTTTTTACCAGCTTTATAGGCTGGAATCATCAAGGCCAGTACCTCATCCAGATGTAAGCCTGCCGAGTTATGGATTTCCCCTTTCAGATTTTGGACAAGTACTTTTGGAACCAAGCTGCCGGTGTAGATCACCAGGTCAGCCTCAGCAAGTAACCGTTGTCCTTTAACGGTGATCAGTTCCGGGTCACCCGGACCTGCTCCGACAAAATGTATAGAGTTTTTCTGGCTCATAACTTCCTCACAATCATCGTCGAAAAATAATGAAGTTTCTCGCCCATGGCGGCCTTCAGGTCTCGTCGCACCCGTTGATCGGTCATGCTGGTTCGTTCAACCAGTACCGCCTTGTCCAGGAGATCCAGTTCCTCCAAAAGGGGAACCAGCCGGTCCATGGACTTATGCACCTTCATGAAGACCACCGCGTCAAATTGGATCAGAATTTCTCGAATCTTTGTACTTTCAAAGATTGCCGGGATCACCGCCAGCTGATCGTCGCCCAGACAGAGGGGCATCCCGGCTGCAGCCGAAGTGGCACCAATGGCGGAAATGCCCGGCACGATCTCAACAACGGCCTGGGGGTTTTGCTCAAGTAAGGTCTGGCAGACATAGAAGCCGGTGGAGTAGACGGCTGGATCTCCCAGAGTAGGCATGGCCACATCGCGGCCAGCCTTGAGCTCGGTCGTAATCAGGGCTACGACTTGCTCCCAGGCCTCTTTGACCTCCGGGTCCGGGGTCTCTCCCATGTGGACCTTTTTCATCGGAAAGTGGTGAGTAAGGATTTCTTTGCCTGCCACGCTTACTGCTCCGGAAGCGATGGCAAGGGCGGTGCTTTCGCCGTTTTTTCGTGCCGCCGGAGTAAGCCAGACCTGGCATTTTTCAAGTGTTCGTGCTGCCCTTAACGTCAGAAGTTCCGGGTCACCCGGCCCTACTCCAATCACATAAAATGTTCCTTTCATCGACTTCCCGTTATGTTATGTATTTGATTAAACGCGACAGGATCGTCACCGGCATCGGTGGTATATCCGCTTTGCAATCGCTTCGTAATCGTTTGGTCATCCGTTTTGACCCTACGCTTCTTTTGCCAAGTGGATGAGGGCGTTACAGATTGCTGCGGCCACCGGACTCCCCCCCTTACGGCCGAGACTGGTGATGAAGGGATACTCTTTTTCGGCCAGCAAGGCCTTTGATTCAGCGGCATTGACAAAGCCAACCGGCACACCGATGACTAAGGGACGTGCCTCCGGGGTCATATCCGCCAGCAGTTCCATGGCCTTTAACAGGGCGGTGGGGGCGTTGCCGATGGCAATGATGCCGACCCCGGCTTCTATTCCCTTTTCGATGGCCACTTCTGAACGGGTTTTGGTGGACTCTTTGGCGATTCTGGCGACCTCCTCATCAGCGACAAGGCAGCTAACCGAGCCGCCAAAGGAGGCCAGCATTCCCTTGCTTACCCCAGCTGCCACCATATTGACATCGGTGAGGATATTTTCCCCGGCCCTAATGACCTCCATCGCCCGGCTGAGGGCCTGGGACTGAAAGCGGAGATTCTCGGCAAAATTAAAATCACCGGTGGCATGGATCACCCGCTGGACCACCTTGAAGGTGGCAGAGTCAAAATTATGGTCACCGATTTCTTTGGCAATAATCCGAAAGCTCTCTGCTTCAATCTCGGTTGGAGCTATGTTTTGAATGGTTACTGACATTTTTTTCACCTCACCTCTAGCAAGTTTTGATAAACTCCTGCGCCATCAGGGGAGTAAAGCGGAGGCGCAGGCACCGGTACCCGTCCGGAGCATGCCGAAAAAAAGGCAAAAAAAATCCCCGGACCAAATATATTGATCCGAGGAGTCCCAGTTTCCCCACGAATTGTCCGATTATCCTTGTCCACGAGATAATCGTTTAAATTTTCAGACAGGTCTTCTGACTCTCGGTTCGTCCTACTTGCTGCGCCTTCCCGCATGAAATATGCAGTGACATTTATGCAGCGTTCGTCCCCGATTACAGCGGCGGGCCCGTCCCGGATTTACACCGGGTTCCCTTTTAAGCTCTATTGGAGCACCTGAAAATATTATGGTAAATCTACCTGAAAGTTTTCTGCAAGTCAATCTCATCTCTCACATGGAAAGATAACTTCAGGCATTTCCTCCTTGCTAAAAACGAATAGAATTCGCGTACTCCATCGAATTTTTTAACTTTATTGACCCC
>MTKS01000184.1 GCA_004028495.1 Candidatus Electrothrix marina | reverse complement strand
CTGCCTGCTTAACTTCAATAAGTATTTCTGTGAGAGGCAGTTGGCCGGTCAGGGGATCAGCAGTCGTCGCAGTCGTTGTCATCGCCTCGGTCTCTCCGTCCACCGTATCCAGTGGAAAGAAGATCATGTTATTCAAGTTCTGCATGGTGACCTGAGTTTCTTTGGTGATCTCGGTTTCCTTTGTTTGCTGTGTTTTCAATTCCTCCTGATCATCCTGACGAGCAAGGATACCGACCACCAGGAATAATTGCTGGCCGATGCGAATTTCCTGACCAAGTTGTCCTTTTCGGCCCATGTCAGCGGCGATCTGCGAGCCTAGGGCACAAACCTGGTGACGACGTGTCCTGTCTGTTTCGCTGATAAAGCGTCCCTGCTCCATGCGGATGCCGAGAATATCACCATAACTGGCCGTGCATTCCATGAGCTGCGGATGGAGCCCTTGCGGGAGATCGGTGAGATTACGGGTTCGCTCCCTGGCCCCTGCTGTTCTGCGGATAAAGGGATTAGTGCGCAATCGTTCCCGGTCGCTGTCCTGTAAGCCAGCAGAGTGGTATTGCTTGGCCCGCTGTTGCTGTTCTTCTGTGAGCGGATCCGCACGAATATATATATTGGTGATGCCCATCTGTTCAATATGGCGCATGGTTTCCTGCTCCGCCCCTTCCCCGATGGCGATGACAGCGACCACCGCCATAATTCCGCAGACAATGCCGAGGATGGAGAGCAGGGAACGGAGCTTCTGCTGAAGCAGGGAAAGGCAGGCGGTTTTCAGAAGAAGGCGAATCTGATATCCTTGCTTATAGCCCTGTTTCTTGGAGACAGATTTATTGAAGATTGCCATTGCGCAGATACCTGGTGGAGCGGGCTTGTCCGGCGATTTCAGGGTCGTGGGTCACAAGGACTAGGGTACACCCTTGCTGGTTGATTTCTCGGAAGAGCGCCAGGATTTCTTGGCTACTGTCCTGATCCAGATTACCGGTGGGCTCGTCCGCCAGAATCAGAGCTGGTTTGACAGCCAAGGCCCGAGCAATAGCGACCCGCTGCATTTCCCCGCCTGAAAGCTCATTGGGTTTATGCATGATCCGCTGGTCAAGCCCAACCTGTTGAATGGCCTGACGGGCCTCGGCTTCAGCCTGTTCCGGCGGGATACTATTATAAAGCGAGGGCAGCAGGACATTTTCCAGCACGGTCATGGTCGGCAGGAGATGAAATTGTTGAAAAACATGGGCGATGGTCTCGGCCCGGAGTTGGGCCAGCTCTTTCTCTTGCAGCTGGAGGATATCGCGACCACGTAAGAGACAGGTTCCGCTGGTGGGCTTGAGCAGGCAGCCCAGGATATGGAGCAGGGTGGATTTCCCTGAGCCGGAACTGCCCATGATAGCGAGAAAGTCTTTTTCCTCGATATCCAGATCAACGCCTTGCAGAACCTGGAGGCACCCGGAACCGTGTTGGTACTGATGGCTGATATTACGGGCGGAGATGAGCATTATATTTGCCGGAAAGCTGAGTGTTATAAATACTTCCGTTCGCAGGATTTCATCGCGAGCAATATCTCTGAGTTTCGGGGAGTTACAGGGATCCGCAGGAGGTCAAGGCGATGTTGTGAATATTCTTTTTACTCGGGTGGGCACAAGCTGTTTATTTAATTGTTTCAAGTATTTGTAGCGTTATGCCGAATTAAACGGATTGCCGTCCAGCAAAGGGTGTTATTTTCATAATCGTTTTTTTAAGCTTATGCTCGGCGACCTCTGTATCGCAGGCGGCTTGGGCGCGGAGCCAGTACCCGTTGGACAGGCTGAAAAAACGGCAGAGACGGAGATCGGTATCCGCTGTGATGGAACGCCTGCCCGCAACGATTTCATTAATACGCTGGGCCGGTACATTTATTTCCTTAGCCAGACGATACTGGCTGAGTCCCATAGGTTTCAGAAATTCTTCCAGGAGGATTTCGCCCGGGGTGACAGGTTTAAGTTTTTTCATAATACTCCCCTCATAACGCAATGCGTGATTAACGTCAAGCGTGATTACAGTAATCGCTCCAAGCTCCGGTTCGGCTTCTCGTTTTTCTCCTGGAACACAATTCTTGAAGAAAACACTTGACAATCATATTGCGTGAGAGTTAGTGTGACAATTTATCATAACAATTGGCAATGCTTAGTTTAACTGAGCGGGTGCCTTGCTTTCCGGTTGAAACGGAAAGTTGATAAAGCCACAACCGTCGCGAGGCGGTGTCGGAAAGCCACGGGTCTCTATGGAGAGACAGCCGGGTTGCCTGCTTTTACCTGTACCGGAGGTGTGTTATGAGTTCTTTATTTCATTCAAGTTTGCATTCCAACTCTATCGGCAGGTCAGTTGACTGTCGTGACTCTTCGTTTCTGTCCCTCAATAGCAAATCGGGTCTGACCCAAATTTATTAGGTGCGGGGCCGTACCGTGCATGCTGAAAACATAACATTTCTTCAACCGGAGCTGTTTTTATGAAGAAAATACTTTTGTTGTTGTTTACGAGTGTAGTAGTGGCGATTTTGGCTGTGAATGCAACAGCCGGAAGCAGCCTGCCTGCTATTATCATGCTGCTGCTCGGCAAATCAACCTATAACGGCCCGCCGCTCTCGCATCAGGCCGCAATGGTCGGGCCGCTGTCCGGGGCTTCGGTACAGGCTTTTCAGGTTGATGACCTGCGTACTGCTCAGGAAGGGCCGATAGGTGCTGCTGAAAATGACTCCAACCTTTTGTCATCTGGAACCTTTGACCTTTCTCTGGACGGGATAGCGGACAGTGAATGGATTGTGGTTGCAGCAAGCGGAGGTGAGGATATTGACGGCGACGGCAACGGAGCGGTTGATACGGCACCGACTGAAAATCAGGGAACACTTCATGCCTTGGCGCGGGCCTCGGACTGGCGTGGTAAACATATTCGGATAACGCCTCTGTCGGAAATAGCTTGGCGGTATGTTGAAAATATGATTCCCACTGTTTCGGCGGAAGAGTTGCAAATACGTCTCGCTGATCTTGCTCGTTATCTTATCAAAACCGACATCAGCGGCAACGACACGGTTGACTGGGATGACATCCTGGCCTTTGATCCTGCAAATGCAGGCCACCGAGACAAACTCGCCTTTGATTATAATTGGTTGACCACAGCCGATGATGCGGGGCAGACCATACTTGCCTCATTACAGGCGGGAGCAACAGAAGCTGTTTTAGAACAGTTGGATGCAACCTTTTCTTGGCTCATGACCCGCTTTCCGGTTTCTGATTCGCGCTATCATTCGGTGAAGGTCGAGCTTGCCGTGTTCGGCTCAGGGAGTGCCGCGTCCGGCGCACCGCATAATCTGTCAGTGAACTCCACTCTTGCAGAGCCGATCTATGAAGATCATATTTTCCTTCCTGAAAATGCTTCCGAGCAAATAACCTTCACAGCCGTCCCTACAGCAGAAACGCAAATCCTGAGTTGGACAGGGTGCAAAACCGTTTCTGCCGATCTCAGTCAATGTTCGGTTCCGTTGGACAAAAGTCAGTCTGTGGTGGTGAATTTCGGCTGGATAGAAACCCAGCTGAAAGCAGCTGTACATGATCTCAGTCGGGCGTATAATATTGTGGGTGTGAACACGATTTCCGTGTTGCTGCCTGATGATATGGATGACCTGATTGCTGAAATGGCGGCAGCAAATGTTGATGATTTTATTGTCGGAGATGACGGCGGCGGTTTCCTGCGCCAGATTACCGGAATCAATCAGATTTCATCAACTTATTATCAGCTTGAAACTGTGGAGGCCGCACTTGATGAGGTGATTGAGCGGGGAACTGGGCACTTGCTCAAACAGCTAACGAACGGAGATTTGGAAGGATATATCGCGCCAGCGGCATCGGGGCAACAGGCATTAGTCTCTCAGAGTGCTTTTACAGGGGTGCAGAGAGCGGCCCTTGAAGTTTCCGAGCGACCTGATGACACGACATTTACAATTAGCCTTGGAGAAAAGTCTTCATCTTTTTCTGATTACGAATTAGAAGCTCAGTCTGATTCTATTGCCGGAAATGTCATTCTTTATGATAATGGAGAGGGAGGAACCTTGACTGCCAGTGGAAAGATTACGGTGAAGGTTTCTTTTGATACAGCTTTTGATCTTCATTGGGGGAAGCCTAAATATTTTAAGTTAATATCTATTGTTGATGCTAAAGAAGAGGTTGAGCTGATCGCGAATGGTAAATTGGCAAAGA
>MTKS01000183.1 GCA_004028495.1 Candidatus Electrothrix marina | reverse complement strand
GGCGCTGCCGCCGCCCTTGGCGAGAAAGAGGAAACGGTACGCAGCACCGGGGACGGCATAGATATCAATCTGGGCAGGCAGATTATTTTTGGTATTGATCTCCTCGTACATACTGAGGGCCGAATTTTGTGAATAACGCAGGTTTTCCTTCGTATAGGCGGAGAAAATACCGGCGGTGAGCTGTTCCGCATCATCACAACCGGTCCATACCTGTTGACCTTTTTTCGCCATAACGATAGCGGTTCCGGTATCCTGACAGATCGGCAGCACGCCCTTGGCTGCGATCTCGGCATTGCGGAGCATGGCCAGGGCCACAGCCCGGTCATTATCCGAGGCCTCGGGATCATCCAGGATGGCGGCGACCTGTCGGTTATGTTCCGGACGGAGAAAGAAGGAAACATCATGCAAAGCTGTCCGGGCCAGTAAACAGAGGGCCTCCGGGGCCACCTTGAGCATCTCGGTACCGGCAAAGGTGTCCGTGCTCACATATTGCTCCGATCCTTCAAGACGGCGGTACCGGGTTTGATCCCGGCCTATGGGAAACGGAGCATGATAGATGAATTCGGTCATTTTCAGGCCTCCGGGCGACTGGTGTTGTATGGAATCTGTAAAAAAAGAATGTTCGATGTGTTGTATCTTTCTTATATGCTGTCCCTGCAGCTCTGAATCCTGCTGTTGAGAAAATCAAAGGAAGAAAGAAATATTATCAGTCTCCAAATGAGACAGCGATGAGTATATATCAGTTTTTTTAAAAGCGCACCTGCTCCATGCAGGTCCAGCGATGACCGAATACGTCACAATCTATTTGCCAATTAGAAGTAATAGAGTATAATTAAAAAGTTTGTTATCGTCGAAATTGAGCGGCAATAAAAAGCATTTCCAGTGATTAAGACAGAAGATAACCTAACCTTATTCATCCGGTTCCTCACGCCCGTTAAACGCTCTGTTTATTTTTGCCAGTATGTACTTTGTCGTTCGGTCTCCGTATAATTTTCAGTGCTGCGGTCATTTTTTCCGGTTTCTGATATTGCTCTTCCTGATAGGGCTTCCCGGTATCGCGACGGCTGCTACCGGTGCGGCGCCGTCCTCTACCTACAAAAATACAGTGGAGCGGCAGTACAAACAGGCCAGCGATTATTATTATAAGCTGCGCAATAACCCCTCTCTTGCCGAAAAACGCGATAAATGGCTGGTCGGCATCCATGAATTGCAGCGTATCTATCGGATAGATCCGAAAAGCAAGAGAGCTTCCTCGTGTTTGTATACCATAGCGCGTATGTATCGTACTCTGTACGAACGCTTCGGCATGACTGCAGACCTTGATAAGGCAGTTTCTTTTTATACAGATATCCTCACCTTTTTTCCAAAGGGAAACAAGGCCGATAATGCGCTCTACGCGTTAGCCCAAATAGAGCAGGAGGAAAGAGGGAATCTCAAACAGGCTGTTCAGTATTACGACCGATTGATGCGTTCCTATCCGACCAGCAGCAAGAAAAGGCTGGTCAAACGACAGTTGGAAAAGTTGATAAAGATTCTGGAAAAGAATCCTGATTATCAAGAAAAGACAGCTGCCCCGGCAGTACCAACGCCTCCGCCTGTATCTTCCCGTGTCACTTCATCTGCAGTGCCGCCTGTACTCCAGAAACCGGTGGTCAGTAAACCGCAGGCTGAGTCGATAAAGTCGACAGTAAAGTCAACAAAGCTCCCGCCGTCAGTAAAACCGGTAGAAAAGGTAAAAAAGGTTGTCGCCGCTTCACCTGTAAAGAATGCTGTGAAAAATGCGACCAGCTCGGTTCCGCAAAAAACAGCTCAGCCTCTTCAGGAGGCGCAAGTTTCTGCCCCTCCCCCTGCAAAGGAGGATAAAGCAGCTCCCCGAACAAAGATCGTCTTGTCTGCGCTGAAAAAAGTGGAGTCAACGCAGAAGGAAAGGAAGGAAATTCTTGCGGGTAAAGGTCAGGGAGATACAAAAGGTACGGAAAAGGGCACGCAGCAAAATACCCTTACAGAACAAGAGGCAGAACCTTTTGATACAACAAAAAAATACTTGGAAAAAATTCCCGGCACCGTTGATGTCCTTCCGGTTCAATACTGGTCCTCTGATAACTACAGTCGAGTGGTTATCAAATCCTCGGAACCGGTCGATTATCATGCCAAGTTACTTGATCAACAGAACGGAGTGTCTCGACGTCTCTTTATTGATTTTAAAAAGAGCTATATTCCGCTGAAATACCGCTCGCCTGTTTCTATCGAAGATGGGCTCCTGAAGCGTATCCATACGAGTCAGCTTGATGCGACAACAGTGCGTGTCTATCTTGATACCGAATCTGTTGCCGATTATAAGGTCTTTAATCTCAAAGATCCGTTTCGGGTGGTTGTTGATGTTCGCGGGGGAAGGGGCAGAGCTATGCGTATTCCGAAAAGAAAGGTTGCGCCGCAGATTATAACAGATATCAAGCCGCTAGTTGTCCGGGCCGGGAAGAAGGAAGAAGCTGAAGTGAAGATAGAAACAGCGGCGAGCGAGATTGCTTCAGAAAGAGTACCGGAGATCAAACCGGAAAAAATTATCACTCCCCGGAAGAGAAAAACCGTTCCCGGGTCAGCCGGTACAGAGAAATCCCCTGCCGTAGAAAATCTTACCCTGGCCCAGCAACTCGGACTTGGAGTTCGGCGAATCGTTATAGACCCGGGGCATGGCGGCAAAGACCCGGGAGCAGTAGGGTTCGGCCTGCAAGAGAAAGATATTGTTCTGAATGTGGCCAAAAAGATCAAGAAGATTCTTGAAGAGAAAAATGGTTACGAGGTGCTCCTGACCAGAGACAGTGATGTCTCTCTTTCTCTTGAAGAGCGAACAGCCATTGCCAACACCAAGGAGGCGGATCTTTTTCTTTCCATCCACGTTAATGCTCATCCGGAAGAAACTATACGCGGGGTGGAAACATTTTATTTGAATCTGGCAACGCATACCGAGGCTATGCGGGTCGCTGCCCTGGAAAACGCCACCTCCACCCATAATATGAGTGAAATGCAGGATATTCTCTCTGAGCTGATGCAGAATGAGAAGATCAATGAGTCTTCCCAGCTCGCTGAATTTGTCCAGCTTAAGATGATCAGCGGTTTGAAAAAACAAAAGTTCCGGGTCAAAGACCTCGGCGTGAAGCAGGCCCCGTTCTATGTCCTTATCGGTGCGGAAATGCCTGCTATCCTTGCTGAAATATCGTTTATCACCAATCCGGAAGAGGCGAAATTGATGAAAAGCGAAAAGTACCTGCAAACCCTTGCGGAACAGATGGTTGCCGGTGTGCTTTCCTATGTTGAGAATCAGAGAACAGCAGCATTAAAGATTGCCCCTTCCCCTGAAACATCAGTACAATAAACAGCTCAATTTTTGTCGCTCAACTATTTTTGAGAGCCGTAACATACGATAAACTATTCTGTTTTTTCATCTGCATAATTTGAGAAGAAAGGAGAGTTTTTTTCTCAAGCCTTTCTCCGGCGGGGAGTGCAATACTCTGCTGCCTGAAATTTCATTGCAAAAGCACCGTTCGTGGTTATACACTGTATATATAAGGTTGGATATTTCAACATTGAGCACCACGGAGGATCAAATGAAGAAAATGATAATTTTTTGCGTATGTACAGCTCTTTGCATGTGGTTGACATCTTGCGTCGGGCCGGGAACAGGCCCTTACGGCGCATATACAGAGGCTGATCGTTATCGGGATACTGTTCATACAGCGACAGCAGTCGGTGCAGTGGCTGTCGGTGCCTCTATTTTTGGACATGTTTTTCATCACGGCAGGTACTACGGTCATCGCAGGGCCCATACTCCGTATGTATACCGTGCTCCTGTCGTGCGTCCCGCGCCGAGAGGGTATATCTACAGGTAACAGCCGAAGGTATTGGAAAAATCCGGCTTTCTCGATAGGGTTATCCCTGACACCCCTCCTGCAAGAATCTGTTTTTTGTTGCTAGAACAGATTCTTGCTCCTCTATTTTCACTTTTCCTTTTCTCTTCCTCTATCACTTACTTGGGTGAAAAAGTATTCTTTTAAAACCCACAGGGCGTGGTTGTCAAATATTGCTGTTTGGAGTATGGTTGTCCCTTGTAAAAAGAAGAACTAAATCGGGACAGGAGCAACCAGTTCCTTGCTTCCGTAAAGCCGAACTCGGCATATAAAGGATAGAGGTATGGATACACAACCGAGCAGAAAAACAAAATTTATTTTTATAACCGG
>MTKS01000182.1 GCA_004028495.1 Candidatus Electrothrix marina | reverse complement strand
GAAGAGGCGGTTGATGCTATCCTGGACGGGCTGGAAGACGGCGAACCGGCAGAAGATTATCTGCTGGAAAGCTGAGAGAACAGACCCATGAGCGGGATAATGCCGAACATTGCCGGAAAAATACTGATCCGAGGGGCACGGGAAGAGGATCTCACGGGCCTGGTCTTTCTGCTGGAAGTTTTGTTCAGCATTGAAAAGGATTTTACTTCAATGCGGACAAGCAGCAGCGAGGGTTACGACTGCTTGTACAGAGGCCTGACGCTGCGGTTCTGGTGGCGGAACGACAGGGTCGGATCATAGGCATGTGTACAGCGCAACTGCTCATTTCCACCGCTGAAGGCGGATTATCGACCCTGGTGGAAGATGTCGTGATCCTGCCCGCCTGGCAGGCACATGGCACCGGCAAAAGACTCATGGAGGCTGTCGCGGAATGGTCTGCGTTTCAGGGCGCAACCAGGATCCAATTACTGGCTGATCGCAATAATACAAGGGCACTGGGCTTTTATAATCGGATAGGCTACCGACCCACTGAACTGATCTGTCTACGCAAGGGAGCTGGGTAATGACAAAAAAAGCGGAGTTAATCCCCTTAGCGGGAATTGAACCCATCAGGGGCTGGGAAGAATTTCTTCAGGATGGAAAAGGATTTCTGAGCACGGCTTTAGCAGGGTATCAGAAGCGGCAGCAGGTCTTCACTGCTGAGATCCTTTATAATATTATAGCTATGGCCGTAGAGAAATTCATCATGGCAGCGCTGATGCGACATGGAGCCTTGCCCTATAACCATACTATGGCGGATCTGGTCGAGGCGATGGAAACCACCTTTCCGGGCAAAATGACAGCGATCGGTGCAGGATTACTGGAGATGGATAAGTATCAGGAGATATGCGATCTTGACGGGTTTAAAATCAGCCCGCCGGGCATGGAGAAAATTTCAGGGATGCTTGGACTGGCTGACAAGATACAGACCTTGGTAATTGAAGAACTTACGTGCTGAATATATGAAGGAGCACTGTGGAATGAGTGAAAAAATACCAATAATGAAGCTTGGCGTTGTCAAGGAAATCGTAGAAGCAACCGGCATGGGGATTTCCTATGCCTATGAAGACCTTGTTTTTCTCGATCATAACGCCCTGCTCCTCCAATTCACCCAAGACAGTGACACGGTTCTGGTGCATACCAACCGCGAGGCGGACACGGAACCGGCTCAGGCAACTCTTGCAGCCTTGAAACAGGCTGCCCGGGAAAGAGAAATGATCTTCCTTGACGGTCAGGTATACGCCTTGACGCAAGGAGAGGACGAACAGATCAATATTGAATTTATCCCGTAGCACAATAATATACGGATAGGTATTAACCAAATAAGTAAGGAAGGAGGCTCCGATGGCTAAAAAAGACGTTGAAGCATTGTTGATTGCAGGTGGCGAAGACAAACATGTTCGGGCAAAATATGATGTTCCGGGCAATAAAGAAGAATTTATCGCCTTAGCAGCGGAAGATGGTTATACATTTACGCTGGAAGAGCTTGACGAGGTGCTCAAGGAGGCCGGGGACGTGTTTGACAAATACGGCAACCCACCCAAGCGCTCTATCTGGTGGACCTGATGTAGGTTCATTGAGAGGAGGCTCATGTACCCCTGTCGCGGCTTGCGGCGGGGGTATTTTTTTTGCTCATTTATCCTGTTCTGCCCCTCATATCCCCTTTCCCTCATGCAACCCTTTGTTGACAAACAAGTTTTATTACGGTTACTGTGTATATGAATATACAATAGGGATTGCTCCTGACAACTCAACATCACCTGTTATCAGGAAAGAACGCTTGATAATCAATAGTTAGCACAAGAGAGCAAGAAAAAAATGTCAACAGCAACAGAGAATCAACAGGTAACACCTATCAACAGTATGGAATTGGCATACGAGACATTTCTGCACTGTCGTTTCCCCGGATCAGCTACGGAGTTATACCTTGATCTGCTCATTCGGACATTCGATCAGTTACGGCTTAATGACAGTCTGATAATAGAACTCCCTGATTCCTGGCTGCAATCCGTTGGCTCGTATACCAAAAAAGAAATCAAAATCGACCCAACGGATGATGGCGTTCGGGTAAGCAGTTTACCTCCAAAAGGCCAACAATTACTGTCCCTCATCGAACTTGGAGCAAAGGAGCTACAAAGACTGTGGTCATTGGATGCAATAATAGCGGTCCGATCACTTGGATATACACTGCATCCCATTCCCAATTTTGTTCGTTCAAGCGAAATGTTCAATGCCAAGCTCTTCCTGTTCAGTTTCCGAGTTGCAGCATTTTGCTGGACTGAACTCTCTCAGGAGGCACAACAAGCACTTTGTGATATAGTAGGTGCTCACCGAGACAAAGTTGAGAAAATGCATAACAAAGAAGGATTTTCCATTGATATCTTTGGCTATTCCCGTAAACATTGACGACATGCCTTCCTCTCCGTTATCAAGGGGGGTGAACGAAAGATAACAACTCATACCATCACAACTACTCCTGTGCTAACAACCTTGCAGGTAAAATTATCCATACCAAAAGGAGGTCGTACCATGAGGGCTATTTCACAACACAGATACTTATTCGCTGCCATTCTTACTTTGGCGGGATTCCTCTGCGTTCAGGTACAAGCGAACGAACATTCAGAAAACGAAAAACAAGAGGTTCTTCCTGTAACCGACCTCCGAGGTTATCATCAATTCGATTATAAATTTGAAGATCGACCAGATCCCTTTCTCCCCTTTTTTGACAGCAAGGAACCTAAAGAAAAAAAGAAAATTATTCCGGGTCAAATCTTGACCGAATTACAGAAGTTTGAACCGGGACAGTTAAGGCTTGTTGCGGTGATGGCTTTTAAGGACAAAAATATAGCCATGCTGGAAGACGTCACAGGAGAGGGTCATCTGGCAGAGCAAGGTACGCCCATTGGCCGAAATGGGATCGTCTCCAGCATTAAGGCTGACTTGCTCTTAGTTACAGAAAGCTATGAAACCACAACGGGAAGGAAAGTTGTCAATAAGATACCTCTGCACATGCAGCAACAAGAGTGATACCTGCTTACTTGCCAGCTGCGTTTTAAAGGCGGCAAATTATAGATACGACCGATAGGCTTAATATGAAAAAGAAAATTTACTCCATCCTGCTGCTTGGCAGTTCGTTGTTCGGGTGCAGCCCGTTTTATATGGAAGCGCAGAACAATGCGCTTATGCATAAAGAAAGCGGGTTGTATGTCCACCGTGAAGTCGAATTACGGGTCAATGCCGCCCGTTTGACAACCCCTCCCGATGCTGTTGCTCCCGGTGCTGTTTCCACATTGGAGGCCAGTCATTTTAATCCGATAAGCGTCAGTTCATCCTGGTTTGATCCGTCAAAGAGTGAACGACGCGGGGAATTTCTTGTCTGGCGCGAGTCGACCCATCTGCCCAAGTATGCTGTCAAAGGGAAAACGTCCTTGGGTGCAGCCGTGCGTTGGGAAAAAGAAGGTGCGATGACCGTGAAAGATACTTTGGAAATGTTCCCTTTTCCTCCGCCCGACATCGCTCAGATTGATCATTGGAGTCCTTGGACAGAGGCCAGCTCGCGGAGGGGAGGTGTTTTTGCCTGGCATTCGGAAGTCAACAGGCACGATGCTGAAAATCCAGACCGACCGGAGTACCCCTTCCAGATGCGCTTCAGGCTTGTTTTGAGTCAGCGCGTGTACCCCTGACTAGGGAACTCACAATAAATAATTTACCCGCCCAAGAGGCTCAATAATAACGCTGGATTCATGAAAAAGAGCTGAAGAAGGTCACCCTGCCGGATATGTACCACTACAGCCCGGTGCATACCGCCAATTATGGTGGTCTCCCTCCAGAATGTTGCCATTTGCATTTTGAGTGCTTATCTTTCAGTATATGGGTAGAATTAATCCTGAAAGGAGGGAGTCATGGAAGGACTTGCAAAGGTTGGTACTTTTTGTCCGAATCTCGTTTGTCCCGATTATGAACAAGTACGGGAGAGCGGAGGCAATATTATCAAATTCGGACATCAGGATATCTTCAACCTTTTCAGCATGTTCCGCTGCGGTCCACAACCAATCGGAAATCGTATCCTCCTTATGGCCCTTTATACGACTGACACTGCTGATACGCGAACCTTCGGCGATCATCGCCAGACATTCGAGGATCTCTTTTTCAGTTGTACGGCGGCGGTAAAAAATCGTGCCTCGTGTCTCTGTAAAAGTTCCTTTGCAAGTC
>MTKS01000181.1 GCA_004028495.1 Candidatus Electrothrix marina | reverse complement strand
TCTTTCAGCAGTCAAAGTTCTGAAAGATAAGCTTTCGGAAATTATCCGGGATGAAACAAGCGAAGCGGAACTACGCGATGCCACTGTCAATGCGCTGGACAAACTGCTCTGTTTCGATATTGAGTTGGTTTTTGATACCTATATACGAAGTCTTGTTACGGTGGTGAAATCCGAAAAAGACAAATCAGAGAAATATGCCCTCAGTCTTGAGGAAAAGGTTGCTGAACGTACCCAGGCGTTGCAGGAGCTGGCCCGAAGGGACGGCTTGACAGGTCTCTATAATCATCGTGCCTTTCTGGAATTTCTGAAACGGGATATTGCCTCAGCCCATCGAAATAACCTGCCACTTTCATTGCTCTATTTTGATGTCGATAAGTTCAAACTGATAAATGATCAAAAAGGGCATGTCATGGGAGATAAAATCTTGCAAACCATCGGCAAGATACTCTCTGAAATATCTCGTGAAGTCGATGTGCCCTGTCGCTATGGAGGCGACGAATTCTGCGTTATTCTCTCTGGATGTACAGTCGAAGAGGCCAAAAACTTCTGTCAACGTTTACAAGAACAGTTCTCCGCTCAACATGAAGATATCACCTTGAGCATGGGTATTGCCCAGACCGGTCCGGAGATCTTTCATGATCATGATGAGTTGATAAAACGTGCTGACGAGGCGATGTATCTGGCGAAGAAAACAGGCGGTTTTCAGGTAGAGATCAGTTCCGTCTGAACGAGTGCCGGGCAGATCAAGATACGGTTGCCCAGGGTGTTACCCCGGGCTCATAAATATAACCCCTTCGGGGTAAAATAATGCCCCAACGGGGCTTATATATAACCAGCTCAGGGTAACGCCCTGAGTACTGTAAAAAACATGACCAGAAACTTCTATTACGCCCTGGGCCGTCCATTTTCCCCGCTCTACAGCACCGCCATGCGCTTACGGGAGTATCTCTATCAGAAAGGTATCTTCAAAAGCACCCCCTTTGCTGTGCCGGTGATCAGTGTCGGCAATCTCACCCTGGGAGGAACCGGCAAGACCCCTATGGTGCAGTACCTGGCACGCCTTCTTCAGGAAAACGGGTACCGACCGGCGATTATCAGCCGAGGATACGGGGGCGCCACCAAAGAACGGATCAATATTGTTTCCGACGGCAAAGAAATCTTTCTCAATGCCGACTATGTCGGTGACGAGCCGAGAATGCTTGCGGAGACATTGCCCGGCGTCCCTGTTCTCACCGGGATCGTGCGCAAACTGCCTGCTGCCGAGGCCGTAAAAATGGGGGCCGATATGCTGCTCCTGGATGACGGATTCCAGCACATGGCCATCCGCCGCGACCTTGATATCGTGCTCTTTAACACGGATAAACTTGCCGGTAATTCCAGAGTCTTTCCCGGAGGAGATCTGCGCGAACCAATCAACGCCCTCAAGCGATGCCATATCTTTGTCCTGACCGGTACAGATGAACAGAATCAAGAGCGGGCAGAGAACTTCAAAGCCGTTCTGAAGAAAAAATTCCCTGACAAACCTGTTTTCTTCAGCCGTAACCGTCCTGCCGGTCTTATCCTGCAAAAAACAGGCGGGGAAAAAATACCGGTGCAGCCGCAAGAACTCGCAGATCAGCAATGTTTTGCCTTTTGCGGCATTGCCCGTCCGGAAGGATTCAGCCAAACCCTGAAGAAGCTCAACATAGAACCGACAGCCCTTCGTGCCCTTCCCGACCATTTTGCCTACACCGCCAAGACTGTTCGCCGTCTCATTGCGGAAGCTCGGCAGGCCGGGGCAACCTGTTTTCTCTGTACGGAAAAGGATCTTGTCAAACTCCGCAATATCGACCTCAAATTACCCCTCTACGGTGTCGTTATGGAGGCCCGACCGGACAAAGAGCTGAACCACTTGATTCTACAACACAAGTCTTTTTAAACAACCTAAATATTGATCAGGCATATATGGCTGATCCACTGTGTCAAAAAAACAACATTCAAATTTTTGAACGCAAACTGTGTTTTTTTTGACACATGCTTTTTTACCGCAGAACCGACCTGTTTTTCTCAGATAAAAAGGCTATCGCTCTGAATATCGGCAGCAATATTTATCGGCTCCGGCGAAAAAACAAAATAAATGAACTTCTGGCTGTTTTTTTGCATTTAAGTAGGAAAAGGAAGCTGCTCTGGAAGAATATGGCAGAGAAGAACATGGTTGAACAAAGGTGAGGAAGAGATAAAAGAATGTCTATCAATATAAAACTCCATCAACACACCCTGAGACGATCCGTCAGTTGTCACGGAGTCGGACTCCATACGGGCAGGCGCGTCCGAATAACAATCAAACCTGCTGCTGAAAACAAGGGGATCTGTTTTTATCGCTCTGATATAGCAAATAAACCCGCCATTCCCGCCCGAATGGAACAGATCGTTGATACCACATTAGCAACCACTATCAGCAACGGGCAGGAAAAAATCTCCACAACCGAACATCTGATGGCCGCCTTACACGGGGCCGGTATCGACAATGCAACTATTGATATTGATTCGCACGAAGTACCCATCATGGACGGCAGTGCCGGTCCATTCATTCATCTGCTCCGGAAAGGCGGTTTGAAAAAACAACGCGCCCTCCGCAAAGTTCTCCGCATCACTAAGCCTGTCTCTCTCACCGACGGTGATAAATCCATCAGAATTGAGCCCTATGACGGATTTAAAATCAGCGGCACCATAAAATTCGGTGATAACGACCTCCTGAACGAACAAAGCTACAGTGCCGAACTCACCCCGGAACGCTTTATCAATGAAATAGCCGATGCCAGAACCTTCGGTTTTGTTGAACAGGTGGAAGAACTCTGGAAAAACGGTCTTGCTCTCGGCGGCACCCTGAAAAATGTTATTGCCATCCATTGGAATCGAAAGTCTGTTCTCAATGAAGAAGGCCTTCGTTTTGACGACGAATTTATTCGCCACAAGATGCTGGATCTGATAGGTGATCTGGCTCTGCTCGGCAACCCGGTTTTGGGACATGTTATTGCGAACCGCTCCGGCCACAGCCTGCACCATAACCTGATGCAAACCATTGTCGACAGTCCTGATTGCTGGGAATACGTCAAGTTCCGCAAACGAGGAAACAGCATCCAACCTGTGGTACTGGATGCAGCAACACCCAAAAACACCAGAAAGAAACCTTCTTATCTTCCGGGAATGCTGCTGCCTCCTCTGCCGCAAGCGGTTTGTCTGGCCTGATTTTCAAAACATTTTGTATTTCAGCCGTATCTTCTCTACTACCCTTGTATATTCTCTCTCGCCGACTTCATGCAGGTCGGCGTTTTTTTTTGCGGCACCAATATCCCGGACCATCCCCGAGCAAAGAGCCTCCTGACAGCACTACTGATAGCACTACGGATAAGACTTCTTCTCTTACAGAAGAACATTTGAAAATCGCTCCGAAAAATGGTAACTCTAAACAGAAAGAGCTTCAAAGCCCCCCACGCTGTACAACGCAGAGAATGCCCATGCCCTTCACATCACCGCTTATCCGGCTGGATCAGGTTTCGTTCTCATATCCCGGCGGGAGATCTATTCTCCATCAGATTGACCTGTCCATAGAGTACAATCAGCGACTTGGCCTGATCGGCCCCAACGGCAGCGGCAAAACCACATTGCTTCACCTTATTATGGGGTTACACCGACCGACCGAGGGCAGACACCTCTTTAAAGGGAATGAAGTCCATAAGAAAGAGGACATAAAAAAACTGCGCAAAAGCATCGGCCTGGTCTTTCAGGACGCAGACGACCAACTCTTCTCACCCACGGTGATTGAGGATGTTGCTTTCGGCCCGTTAAATCTCGGTAAAAGCCCGGAAGAGGCCCTGGAAATTTCCAACAGGACATTACAGGATCTGGGTCTGACTGATCTGGCGGATCGCGTGACCCATCGCCTTTCAGGGGGTGAAAAAAAACTGGTCTCCCTGGCCACAGTGCTCTCCATGCAACCGGAAGCCATGCTCCTGGATGAGCCGACCAATAATCTTGATAAAGCAATCCGGAAAAGGCTGATTGAAATCCTCAACAAGCTTGACATCGCCTATATGATCATCTCCCATGACTGGGATTTTCTCAGTGAAACCTGCACAAGCCTCTACATTATGGATCAGGGACGGGTAAAACAAAGCGATACGGCCCGCCTCCATCTCCATCGGCACGCCCATACCTGCGGCAGCCAACCCCATAATCATCATATGCAAATATGTACCCCTCCTGAACAACAGAACAACAAGATCAA
>MTKS01000180.1 GCA_004028495.1 Candidatus Electrothrix marina | reverse complement strand
TTGAAAATCAAGTTCCGGAAGTTGAAGCCGCCCTTGCAGAGAAAGACGCCCCCTGTTGCAGGCTCGGGGCGAGATTTTTTTCAAACAGCTGAGCAAAGGCCTGGTTCAGCTGTTTGATGTCAAGGTCTGCAACGGTCAGATTGAGATTCCCCTTTTCTTGGCGAAAATATCCGTCAGCCGTCAGCTTTCCATCAGTACCGATTTCTGCCTGAACATGCAGATTATTTTTTTCCGACGGTGCGGATTGGAGATCGCTGATATCCAGATTCAGGGCGGTGAGCGGGATTGTCAGACCGTTCTTCTTACTGCCCAGGGGCAGGCTGGCCTTGGAGTCGGTTATCTTGATGCTATCAACAGATAACCCAAAGGGAGCCCCTGCCTGTTCCGGGAAAAGAAAAAAGGAGGGGGCATCAGATGAAAAATTGGCTTCCCGGAGCAGGAGGTCGGTACATGAAAGATTTGGTGATGCAAGATCAAAATCTATGGAGCATCCCTTGCTTTCAGCCATCTGAGCGGTGAGCAGGGCCTCGTTTTGCGTTTGTTTTTTCAGTTTCAGGCTGATATCACGTAACCTTATCGTGCCCTGCTCTATCAGTATCTGTTTCTTCCCGCCTTCTTTGCTCTGTACTGTCCGCAGAAGACCGCTCAGTTCAGCTTGTCCGCCAGCAAAAAGAACATTCTCTCTCGCATTCAGATAGGGTTGGAGCAAACCCGGGTCTACGTTGTTCAGGGAAATCTTTCCGGTCAGACTCAAATCAGCAGTAGCAGTACCTTGAAATTGCACCGTTGCTGCTTCTTGATGAGCGGAAAAAGACAGTGTTGTTGCTTTTTTTGCCTGTTTCTTTTTTGAAGAGGCTGTTTCCCTATTGCGGTACGCTGTCAGTTCCAGTTGCAGATCTTTCCAGAGCGGTCCCTGTTTTTTTTGTATGGTTCCCTTATTGATGGTCAGGCGATGGATCATCAGGTCAAAGGGGAGGGATGCAGGATCAAGCAGCTGTCCGGGCCAGACAGATAAGGGCGGCTGACTCGAAGATGCTTTGCCGGTATTTTTTTTGCTGCTGTCGGAGAACACCAGTTGCGGTTGATCCAGGGTCAACTCTGTCACAGTGTACTGTTTTTGCAGGGGATTTATCTGCATGACCAGATGCATCCCGCCGCCGTTCAGCCGAAGTTTTTGGTCCGCACCGAGATAAGGCCGGAGCAGACTTGCATCCGGATTATGAAGGGTAATTTTTCCTGTCAGGCTCAGGTCAGGCGCAGCGGCTCCTTCAAACTGCACCGTTGTTTTTCCCTGATGGGCGGAAAAAGACAGGGCTGCTGCTTTTTTTCCCTGCTTCTTTTTCGAAGATTTTCTCGAATCGGCTGTTTCACGATTACGGTAGGCGGTCATTTCCAGTTGCAGATCTTCCCAGAGCGGCCCCTGCTCCTGCTGCATTGTCCCGTTATTGATGGTCAGGCGATGGATCAGCAGGTCAAAGGGGAGGGATGCGGGATCAAGCAGCTGTCCGGGCCAGTCCGACAAGGGTAGCTGACCCGAAGATGCTTTACCTGTATTTTTTTTGCTGCTGTCGGTGGAAATCAGTTGCGGTTGATCCAGGGTCAGTTCTGTAATTGTGTACTGTTTTTGCAAAGAATTGACCTGCATGACCAGATGCGTCCTGCCGCCGTTCAGCCGGAGTTTATGAGCCGCACCCAGATAGGGTTGGAGCAGACTTGAGTCCGGATTATGGAGAGAGATTTCTCCTGTCAGGTCGAGATTCGGGGTGGTTGTTCCCTGAAAGCGTACAGTAGTCGCCCCTTGACGGGCGGAAAAAGACAGCACTGTTTGTTCTTCTTCCCCCTGCTCCTCGTCATCGGAAGGAGAGGGAGGTATGCTTGACAGGTCTCGATTGCGGTAGGCTGTCAGCTCCAGTTGCAGAGCTTCCCAGAGCGGTCCTTGCTCCTGCTGTATTGTTCCGTTATTGATGGTCAGCTGACGGACCATCAGGTCAAAGGGAAGGGATGCGGGATCAAGCAGCTGTCCGGGCCAGAGCGATAAGGGCTGCCGAGGCGGATCGCCTTTATCGTTTTTGCCTTGGCTCTTGCTCTCAGTCAGAACCAGCCGAGGGTTGTCCAGGATCAGTTCTTCAATTGTGTATTTTTTCCGAAAGGGATTTGCCCGGATAACCAGTTCCGCGTTCGGGGCTGTGCATCGGAGTTTATCTGATCGCTCAACTTCGCTTTCGCTGCTGCGGGTCGAGATATCAAGATGCAGTCCGGTCGAATGGATTGTGCCGGACAGGACAGGGCCGCTGTCCCCCTGAAGATTATCCGGCAGGATAAGTTCCAGCTCAGCCTCGGTCTTGTCCGTACTGATGCGGAGGGAATTATCCATACCCGGCAGCCAGGCCAGAAGCTGCTGAGGATCAACATCATCAAGCCGGAGAACCAGCCGTGTTGCCGAGCTGCCGTCCGGCCTGATCTGTCGTTGTCCGCGAATCTGCACCGGGTTGCCGTTGACCAGAGCATGGAGTGCAGGCTCGGTCGCTCCCTGCTTTGTTGCTGTTGAGGGCAGGGAAAAAGTTATTTCATCAAGATGATATTCATGACCATCGGTCACATCCCGGATAACCAGCATGCTGTCCGTTAAACTGAGTCCGTCAATCCGCAGCCAGTCGGGCAGAAGGGCCTGGTCGACCATTCCGGCCCCGCCTTTTTGGGTCAAACCCAGGTCGGGAAAACTGCCGTCGGCACGCCGAATCACCTCGGTCTGCATACCCTTGATCCGCACATCCTCAAGCACGATCCTTCGTTGCAGCAGTTCTTGAGGGCGCAACCGGGTATCAAGGGTGGCAATACGGCATAATGCCGGTTCATCTCCGTCCTGACGGTCGAACTCGGGTCCGATATGAATACCGGCGAGGTGAAGATCAAAGGTGAAAGGAGCAAAGTCCGCCTGCGTCACCGTTACCGGGCGATGCAGCTGCTCACTGTACTGCTTTGCCAGATGTTCCTGAATATAGTAGGGGATGAGGAAGCTTGCCGCTGCCAGATAGGTGAGAAAAAGCATCGCAGGCAGCAGCAGGAGCGCAAGACCGCAGAGCAGAACGCTTTTTCGGGAAGAGCGTTCTGTTTGTTTCGGCGGTGTCTGTTTCCGTTTTGTTTTCTTCCCCTGTTTGCGCGGCTTCTCGGGTTCGGGAGGAAGAACGGATTTTTTTTCTTTCTTATCCGTTGTTCCGGCCTGCGGATTGATCAGAATATCACCGAATGCGGGCGGGGATTCGGCTTTTGGGTTCTGCTGCTCGCCAGTCATGTTTTTGGATCTCTTGTACACTTCTGCTCTTGATTACCAGAGCGTCAACAGTATTGGGTCTGCATGACATCTGATTGCCTTAACGTACTTTGGTGAACATACCCCGGACAAGTTTTTTTTACAAGAAATTGCACCGGCCTCTCGGGCGGGAAAAGCAGATGAGCAAAGGCATATGCAGTTATTGAGAAGCCTGCCCAAAATTAAAAGGAGGCATCTTGTTTACTTGCCTTGCCTTGCCTGCCAATTGCCCGCAGGCCGCCGAGATATCCGCTCCTCTGCTCTGACGAATAAAGACGGTGTAGTTTTCCTGCCTCAATATCTCCTGAAAAATCAGGATGCGTTCGTTCGACGGGCTGATAAATTCGTCACCTTCTCCCTTGTTCACAGAGAGCAGGTTAATCTTGCAGGGAATATCCCTGAGTAAGCCGGCCAGCCTGTGCGCATCCTCGTCGGAATCGTTGATTCCTGCAAAGAGGGTGTATTCAAACATGATCCGCTGTCGTTTTTTGCCTGGATATTCTTTGCAGGCTATTAACAGCTCTTCAATGGGCCAACGGTCATTGATCGGCATGAGGCGACTTCTGGTGGCGTTATCCGCTGCATGGAGGGACACGGCCAGATTGACGCTGCTTTGTTTGCCCAGCTCCAGCATCTGCGGCACGAGTCCACAGGTGGAAACAGTGATCCGGCGGGTGGCAAAATCCAGCCCTCGCTGCTCCGTAAGCAGAGAGAGGCTTGCGAGCAGGTTATTCATATTAGCCAAAGGCTCGCCCATGCCCATGAACACGATATTGGTTAATTCCTGTTTCGGGCAGTGCTCCTCATGTTCCAGCATCCAATCTCGCACTGCACAGACCTGATTGACGATTTCCGCACAGGTCAGATTGCGTTGAAAGCCCATACTGCCGGTAACGCAGAAACGACAACCCATAGCGCAGCCAGCTTGCGAGGAAACGCAAAGGGTATTGCGATCCTCCTCCGGGATCAGGACAG
>MTKS01000179.1 GCA_004028495.1 Candidatus Electrothrix marina | reverse complement strand
TTTTTTCAGAGACAAAATTTCATGGTGGAAATGAGTTAGATATATCAGGGATGATAACCTATACCGTTGCAGATAAGTGGCTAAAGAATAATGGTAAATTGTTGTTTGTAATCACACAAACTCATTTTCAGTCACCATCCTCACAAGGTTTTAGAAGTTTTAAAATTAACCAAGAATACCATCTAAAGCCCTTACAAGTTGATGATTTAAAAGATCTGAAACCATTTTCAGGTGCTGCTAATAAGACAGTAATTGCTTCATTTCAGAAAACCAATAGAAGTATGGAAAATGTATACCCAATACCATATAAAATATGGTCTCCAAAAAAAGGCTTTAGAAGAGCCATTGATGAACATGTCTATCTAAAAGAGGTACTTGCTGGAGTTAATATAATTAGCAATGAAGCACATCCAGTTGATGAAATAAGGTCTCCTTGGGCAATAATGAAACCTGGTAATTTTGCAAAAACAGATACAATTAGAGGCAAATCAGTATGGATTAAAGGACGAAAGGGTATTACGGCTGATCTTAATGGCATTTATATGGTTGAAATACTTGATATAGATAAAAGTAGAAATCTAGTTCAAATTGAAACAAGGCCAAATGCAGGAAAGAAAGATATAGGTGTAGCTAAAAAGTTTTGGGTTGAGCCTGACTTGTTATACCCTATGATTAAAGGTGCTTCAGATTTTAAATCTTGTTATTTTTCTCCTAAAAATGATTTGTATATTTTTGTACCGAACAAAGGAATAACTAAAAAGTTCCTACTTGAGGCTGAGGATATAATTGAAAATGATCTCCCCAAAACCTATAAATATTTCCAATCATATAAAGCCCTACTCTTGGATAGATCTACATATAAAGCACGATTGGGAAAATATAGTTATTATCATGTATATAATGTTGGAGAGTATAGTTTTTCTCCTTATAAAGTTATTTGGGCTGAACAAAGTGGGACATTTAAAGCAGCTGTTGCTACAAATAAGCAAGTACCCTTGCAAGGGATGCGGCCATTTGTTCCAGATCATAAAATTTATTTTATTGATTGTACTAAAAAGGAAGAGGCATTCTATTTATGCGGTTTACTTAATTGCACGTTAGTGAGGGAGTATATTGAAAGTCATACCATAAGTATTCAAGTCAGTAATATTTTTAAGCACATGGAGTTTCCAAGATTCGACTCTAAATGTAAAAAGTCAATTTATTTAGCAAATCTTGTTGAGAATATTCATAAAATTGCTGGGGAAAAAGATAGAGTTGAGCAAATAGCAAAAGTGAGCATTTTAGCGGAAGAAATAATCTCAATATCTTCAAAGGCATAAAAAGAAAATCCAGCGGACGCAAAAAAATGCGCCGCTGATTTAGACGTTAGTTTCGCATAATGTGTCATTATGTTAAGTTTAACTTTATTTTGTTATTTGCTTATTATTATCAATATGTTTACAGACTTTTTACTGGACCGTCAAGTTTGCCTTCCCGACCGGAACAGCGCATACTGCGGAATCTTTATCGGAGAAATACCTTCACCTCCAGGCCAGCATAAACCGCCCAGAGGATCAACAGCAACTTGCCGAAAATTTCAGCGAGCTTCAGTAAACGATCATCTCATTTTTGTCTATATGCCGAATCATGATCCGGATGCAGGCCGATAAACCGCAGGAAATCCTCCTGCACGGTAAATGTAGCCCGAAACGAGCGGTTGATCCGCAGGGAATATATTGAATGGCCCTGCTCAGTCTGCATAGATTTGATCTTCTCCACATTCAGCCCGGAGGACTGCATGAACTGCTGGAAATCCATTTTGGCACAACGCCGCAATGTTCGAATCAGGGCATGTAATTCTTTTTTTTCCAATCTGAACAGGTCTTCCTGGAAACCGGGAAAATTCAGATCAAGCTTCAATATCATCCTCCAAAGCGGCAAGGTCAGTTTCAGCAGGCGCATTTTCCTCTTCCCAACGGCTGAATCCACCCAGACGTTGTTGAAACGCCTTGTCTTTCAGAAGACCAAGCTCAAATTCACTGATAATCTCCACCGGTCGAAGAATAACCGTACCGTCCGAATATTCGCTGATTTCAACCTTTCTTCCGCTGTATTTTTTGCCGATGGAAATTTGGCCCTGTCTGTTCACCTGTCTCACCTGTAGCATTGCCATAGATATTCCTCCGCATTTATTGAGAAGCTCTGGGTCTTCTCCCCTGCCCCTTGGGGCGGAGGAGTTTGTTACATTACAACTTTACATTATTAATCATAGCCTATTTAAAGAGGCTGAGCAAGTCTGTTGCCGGAAGATCAGTAAGGTAGACGCATTTCATGCGTCCTCCTGTTATGCGTATATATTAGCGGGTGAGCAACGATTTCTGCATCTTCTTATCATAACGTTCCTGCTCGCTATAGATACAACCGCAATAGGGCTGCCGGTACAGTTCCAGAGCAATGGATTGATCAATCCCCTGCTGCCAGCCTTCACGAAAATCCTGGTACAAAAACTGAACGGCAAATTTTTGCGCCAAGGCCTCGGATTTTTCCTGAATCATCGCATGACCCTGATATTTAGAGTAGAGCAAGGTGGTTGTGAAGGCATCAAAGCCTTCAGCAGCAGCCCGTTCTGCAACGGCCTCAAGGCGCATATCATAGCATATTGCACAGCGCATGTTTTCATGAAAAACAACTCGGCGAAGATATTCTGTTAAGCCGTAGTTACGGTCAATGGAGACCTTGAAATTTTTCTTTTCGGAAAATTCAACCAGGGCATTCATCCGCCGTTTAAACTCACGAAAGGGGTGAATATTAGGGTTAAAGAAATATCCTTCGACCTCATGCCCCTGTTTGCGTAGCACTTCCAGTGGATACACCGTGCAGGGGCCGCAGCAGACATGGAGCAGAATCCTCATGATTTCACCTTGAACTGCTTCGGATCAATCCCGTAATTATGTATTTTATAATTAATGATCCGCAGGCTTGTTTCCAAGCGGGCTGCCGCCTTGGTCTGGTTGCCGTTGGTATGCTTGAGCGCATCAATAATCAACTCCCGCTCAAAGCTCTCCACTGCACCGGCCAAAGAGAGCGGGCTGTCGGTGCTCACCGTTTCCGAGCTTTGCAGGGTAGGGGGGAGATGGACCGAGCTTATTGTGTTGGAATCACAGATAAGTACAGCTCGCTCCATGCAATTTTGCAATTCGCGGACATTGCCCGGCCAATGATATTTGATCAGCAGATCAATAGCTGTGGTGGATATCCGTTCAATCCGCTTATTATTTTCTTTGCAAAATTGCTCCAGAAAATATTCCGCCAGCAGCAGGATATCTGTCCGACGCTCTCGGAGGGGAGGGAGATGCACAGGAAAAACATTGAGCCTGTAATATAGATCCTCCCGGAACACGCCTTCAAGCACGGCTTCCTCAAGATTACGATTGGTGGCCGCAACAAGGCGAATATCCGCTTTAATAATTTCAGTTCCTCCGAGACGCTGAAAACAGCGTTCCTGAATCACATTGAGCAGCTTTATCTGGACGGTTGTGCTTATCTCACCAATTTCGTCCAGGAAGAGGGTGCCGCCTTCGGCCTGTTCAAATCGACCTTTTTTTCGTTGCTCGGCCCCGGTAAAGGCCCCTCTTTCATGCCCGAACAGTTCGCTTTCCAGAAGATTCTCGGGCAGGGCGGAGCAGTTGACCACCAAAAAGGGTTTGTCCGCCCTGCGGGAATTATGATGCAATGCCTTGGCAACCAAGGACTTACCGGTGCCGGATTCACCCCGCAGCAGAACAGTGGCATTGGAATCCGCAACCCGATGCGCCATTTCAAACACTTCCTGCATCCGTGAAGAATTCCCAATAATATCATTCAGGCGGTTTTTAGCGGATAACTCCCTGCGAAGGCGCTGGTTTTCCTGCTGAAGAGCCTCTTTTTCCCTGTTAATGACCTGAACTCTATGCACGGCCTGGGCGATCAGGGCACTGACAATGGTGAGAAAACGCAGATCCTGTTCTGATTGCAAGCCGAATTCTTTTTCATAATATCGATCAACAGACAAGGCGCCTATGGACAGATTATCCGGCTGGCTATGGATATCCTGAGTAAAAACCTTTTGTTCGGAGTTTTCAAAAGTGACCTTGATAGGTACGCAGATAAAAGAACTTTTCTTTTTCTCCTCGTTACTCCGGATTCCGGTTCTATTGAGGAATAAGGGCTCTTCCCCGATTCGGGGAACAATGACCGGTTCACCGGTGGAAACAACTCGGCCGGTAATTCCCTCGCCCAGCTTATATTTTCCTTTTTTCTGAGCTGTTGCAGTAATCCCGCAGGCAACCTCGATCTCCAGTTCTCTGGT
>MTKS01000178.1 GCA_004028495.1 Candidatus Electrothrix marina | reverse complement strand
CCTGCCTTTTTTCTTCTGTTCTTCCTTCTTCTTTACCTTCTGCTCTCCCTTCCTCTTTACCGTCATCAAAGGCCGTGTCCAGCGAGTTTTTCATATCGCGATAATACTTCAGGCTTTTTTCATAGGAGCGCACTTGATCCGGGGTAAAACGGGCAATCTCCGCCGTATCAAAAAGCTGCTCAAAAACCTGTTCCCGTAGGGTGTCCGGTATTCGTTCCAGCCGGTTCAGGTTTCTGATGACGTAGAGCCACTTGTCGAAACGGGTTGTAAGTTCTTCCAATTTCTTGGTGAACTTGGGCATTTCCAGGTAGATGAAGGTTAGTTTATCATAAAACACCCGGTTGGTGTCAGTATCTGTCAACTTAACATCATAGCGGTATTTTTCTGGTGTGTTCTTGTCCTCATCAAAGACGAAATCCAGAATCGCCACGGTATAGACGGCTTTAAGTTTGAAATTCCAGTCGCCCCGTTCCGCCTGTTCGCGGATGGGGAAGGTGGAGTAGTAGAGGGCGCGATCTTTGAAGAAATTTTGTTTGCTCTTCTGGAGCTCGACAATGAATTTCTCGCCTTGCTCATTCTCGCAGTAGAGATCGAAGATAGCCTTGCGATCAATGTCGGTGTCGCCGAGTTGCTCGGTTTTTAGGTAGGTCAGCTCCTTGATTTCTCCCTGTTCCTCCCTGAGTAGCTCGTTGAGAAAGTCGAGAAGCAGGTTCTTGTTGGGTTCTTCGCCGAAGATTTTTTTGAATCCGTAATCGGTGAAGAGGTTGATGTAGCGTTCTTTGGTGGACATAGGGTTGTCGGCTCTGTTATTGTGTTGCAGGAAGTTTCGGGCGGTTTGTTTAGTATGAGGTTACTATACCCTATTGTGATGAAATGGCAAATAGGGAAGAAAAAGGTGGTCTGTCCCTTAATTACATTAATTACAATATTTAGACCCCTTTTATTATTGGGGTGATCAGGGACACAGGAAATCTCCGTTTTCCTCTTGATTTTACTTATCATAAATGCCCCTATTGTCCTCTCGGACGATAACGTTGGAAGTTTCATATAAAAGCAGTATACTGGAGGGAGGCGTACACCCTATCGATGAAAAATCAAAGAGAACAGCATATGAAAGACCGTACCCAGCAGATATTTACAGATGCTCTGGCCATGCCTCCTGTTCAGAAGGCCGCACTTATCGAAAAGCTTTTTGTCAGTTTTGACTTGGAACGGCAGAAAAAAATTGACCGGCTATGGGCGGGAGAAGCAGAAGCCCGGATTGATGCGTTTGAGTCCGGGAAGATATCAGCCAGACCGTTCAGTGCTGTGTTTGCAGAACTTAATGCGTAATGGGCATCAGTATACTGCCGCAGGCAGAACAGGAATTTTCCGAAGCAGTTGACTGGTATAATGATAAATGCCCCGGCTTGGGATACGAATTTGCAGCGGAAGTGGCCGCCACGCTTGAAAGAATCTCCAATTTCCCAGAAGCGTGGCCGAAAATTTCTCGTCGGGCTAGGCGCTGTATGACCAGTAAGTTCCCCTTCGGTGTCATCTGTCAAGTTCGGAAAGACAGTATTTTAGTGCTCGCTCTTATGCATATGAAGCGTGACCCTACATCTTGGCAGGAACGAGTCGAGTAAAGAAAAACGCAGTTTGTCCCTTATTATTACTCGGGAGTCGGAGCATTGTTTTTTCAATTTGGTTAGATGACGTTGCGTGCTAAGTCTATAAGTTAGCGTGTCCTAACGCAAGATTTAATTTGGCTCTGCCCCCTTTTATTCTTTGGTTACCGATATAAAGCCTGTTCTATCGCAGCTCTTGAGCTTCCAGAAAAAATTGAATATACTGAGGATAAATGAGCACGTCCGACCTTGTTAATTTTTAAGGAGAAGGAGAAAATATTATGGGGACGGTAAATACAAAGAACAGAATTCTGAACACCATTGATACAATGCCGTTGGAGAAGCTTGACGCAGTGCTTGCTTTTTTGGAGGATTTACAGAGGAGCGGTGAAGACGAAACCGCCATGCTGATGAGTGATCCTAGTTTCGTAAGAGATTATCGGGAGGCGAAAGAAGATATTCGCACCGGCAACACTGTGAGCTTGAAATCGATTCGCCGTGATGTATGAAATAGAGCTTTCCAAAAAGGCCGCTAAGTTCTATCGCAAGGCGGATACTGCAACGGCTCGTCGTCTGAGTCCCCTTTTGCTTTTCTATGAGGAGATGATCCGGGCGGAGGGGGAAAATGAAATTTGAAAATTTCAAGTCCGGTGTTTTGGCGCAACAGTACCGGTATAAAAGTTTTCAGCCCGCTTTGATCAACCGAGAGTGGAACTGGGAAGACCCTCGCATTAATGTGTTGCTGGAAAATGCGACCCGATCCCTTGGCGAGCTGAACGCCTACACCGCTATCGTCCCGGATGTTGATCTTTTTATACATATGCACATTATCAAAGAGGCCAATACTTCCAGTCGCATTGAAGGAACCAGAACGGAAATGGACGAGGCGGTTCTTGATTCCAGAGAAATCAATCCCGAGTCCCGTGATGACTGGCAGGAAGTCCAGAACTATGTGGCTGCCATGAACAGTGCCATTGCCGGGCTGAACAATTTGCCGCTGTCGCTCAGGTTGTTAAGAAATACCCATCAAACACTGATGCAGGGAGTACGCGGAGAGCAAAAAACGCCGGGTGAGTTTCGGCGCAGTCAAAACTGGATTGGCGGTACCACCTTGGCTGATGCCGTTTTTATCCCTCCCCACCATAATACTGTCGCAGACCTGCTCGCTGACCTGGAGGCATTCTGGCATAATGAGGAAATTCAGGTTCCCCACCTTATCCGCATTGCTTTAAGTCATTATCAGTTTGAGACCATTCACCCGTTTCTTGACGGTAATGGCCGCATTGGCCGCCTGCTCATCACGCTCTATTTGGTTAACCATGGATTGCTTGATAAACCGGCCCTTTATCTGTCAGCCCATCTTGAAAAGCACCGCACTGCCTATTATGACGCCCTGTCCCAGGCGAGGAAAAGCAATGATATCGGTCATTGGTGTCGTTTTTTTCTGCAAGCGATCATCTCCACCGCCGAGCATGGCAAACAAACCTTCCGGAGTATCCTCAGTCTCAGGCAGGAAGTGGACAAAGCCGTTGTCACCCTGGGGAGACGGGCGGAAAATGGTCGTCTCCTCACCATGCATCTTTATAAAAAACCATCGGTATCAGTAGTCGGCGTGATGGATCTTCTTGATTTGAAAAGGAATCCTGCTCAGGGTTTAATCGCCTCCTTTCAGGATCTTGAGCTGCTCACGGAAAGTACAGGCTATAAGCGTAACAGGATATTTACCTTTAAGCGCTATCTTGATATTTTCAAAGATTAAATCGCACTATATTTTCTTATAGTTTATTTTTGGCCAGGAAAAAGGAGTTAAGGATAATTACAGTTCGTTTTGGAGGTTTGAATGTGAACTATAAAAGGTCGAGTAAAATTAATTTTTCTCTTTGCGTCACCCCCACAGGGCACCCTCTCTTTTTTGCTTTGAGGCCTCTTCCGGTCAGTGCTGCCAGCTCTTTTTTAAATCAATCGTTCCCGAATGCCATACCCTTTCGGTTTTTTCAATAACTTCCCTTAAAAGTGGTCTGTCCCCTATTTGCTTTGATGTTCCGAGTCGGCGGAATGACATCTTATAGTTCTCTGGTTAAGACAACCACTTGAGCTGAAGTTTTCTATGATGCAGCGCACAGTCTCTCAGGTAGAGATTGATCAGGCTTTGGTACGGCATGTCAAGCTCTGCAGCCAAAGATTTGAAATACGTCACAGTAGTCTTGTCCAGACGCATGGTTACTGGTTGCTTCAATTGCTTGGTGTAAGGATTTTTCTCTCCCTTCATTTTACTGAAATCATAATGTTCTCTCATTGCTCATCTCCAATAGTCCTTTTGCTCATGTTTGTCCGCCTTACGTGCTGAGATAATACGGATTATAGAATCATTCTCTCGGTAACAGTGACACACAATAAGAACGCGAAGCCTAAAACTCATACCCAACATGATGAACCTATCTTCATCTTCAGAATGATCAGGATCAAAGAACCGAAGGGCATTCTCATCAAGGAAAGCTGTTCGGGCTTCATCAAAAGAAACCTTATGTTTCTGCTGATTCTTCCGATCTTTCTTTTCGTCCCATGAAAAATTAATATTATCCATATTTACAATGTACGTACAAAATAGTGATTCGTCAAGTTTTGCGTAAACGTGGTCTGTCCTCTAATTAAAAAACAAAAAAAATCAACGGCTTAAAATGCTCAGAGTAAAATTAATTTTTCTCTTTTCGCCACCCCATAGGTCGC